>CAZFEG010000073.1:0-3188 GCA_964517565.1 uncultured Methanosarcinales archaeon | reverse complement strand
AAATAATTCTTTTAAAGTGCGTTCAACATTTATGTTGAACTCGCTCACGCTCGCCAATGCAAGAATGGCGATCAAAGCCTCGAAATAATTCTTTTAAAGTGCGTTCAACATTTATGTTGAACTCGCTCACGCTCGCCTATGCAAGAATGGCAATTAATAAAAAGAAAAAATAAAAACTAAAAAGAAATCAAGGATTTCTTTTCTTCTTAGATTGTTTGAACTCAGCAAAAACTTCAAAAAAAACTAATTTTTTTTCTTAGTTTTTTTTGATTCTCTATCTAAGAGTATTTCTAAGATTGATGCGAATGCAGGTCTTGTTACAAATACTCCGATTGTTACTCCAACAATTGTTGTGAGTGCGAATCCTTTGAGAAGTCCTGCTCCTGAAAACCATAGTGGAAGCATTGCTACGACTGTTGTAAAGTACGAAGTCATAATAATAAAGAATGCTCGTTTTAGTTTTTCTTTCCAGGTGAGTACTCTCGCACGTAATCTTTGAGAGAGTGTTTCGTCAACTATTACTATTTGATCGTCAACTCCAGTTCCTACTGCAATGATAATACCTGCTATTGCTGCTAAGTCAAGTCTCCATCCAATTAATGCTGCGAATCCCATAATGATAATTACTTCTGAGAACATGGCAATAATTGTTGGTACTGCTATTACGAGTTTTCTGTATCTGATAGAAATTACCACAACTACTGAAAGTAATGCTAAGATTCCTACAAACAATGCGTTCTTAATGAATTCTTCTCCAAGTACTGGACTGATTGCATCAGACTGAATAATATTCAATTTTACCGGTAGACTTCCTGTGATAAGAACTGTTTGTAATTCTTTCATATTTTCAAGAGTATCTAAGGCTGCTGCTTGTTCGGTTGGTCCTGTCCCGCTTCCTGAAATACTAATATCAGAAAGTGCATTTCCTTTTAGACTTGCACCAATTCGTAATTGGTCAACAAGTTCATCATCTAAGTATAAAGATAAATTTTCTGAAAGATATCCTTCTGATGAAGACATATCTGCTCCTGCAAAAATTATTGGTAAGTCTCTTGTTGCATCAGCTTGTGCTTGTGCTGCAGATGGTGAAAGAGCAATACTAAATCTAAATCCACAAACCCATGATGCTTCTTCACCTGTTGATACTTGTCCACATCCTCGTTGAGGATCTATTCCTGAACAAGATGCGCTTCGACAAACATAAGTTACGTCTTTATCTCCACCTTTAAAGACAACGGCTTCACCAATTTTTGCTTCGAATTTTCCTTGTTTTGAAAGTAAGTCTCTTACTTCGTCTTGATTTACTCCTGCAATTTCTACAAGAATATATGCTTCTCCAGTAAAGTCTCTTACGCTTCTTACTATAATATCACTTACACCATAAATGTTAAGTCTTTGACGTATGTTTGTTATAATAATATCAAGATCATCTGCTGAAATTTCTTCTTCGGCTTGTAAGAGTACTCTTGTTCCACCTTCTAAATCAAGTCCTTTTCGAATGTTGTTTGATGGTGCTTGATAAATGCTGAGACCAAGATCTTGCGTTCCTAGGAAGTTCGAAATTGTTTTATTAACAAGAGTTGTTGTTGTTACATTCTTTGTCGTGTTTGTTTCATTAAGAACAATTACTTCGTAATCTGGAAGTGTTTTTAATCTGTATGTTGCTTCTGATGTTTTAATAAGTAATGTTCTATTTGGTTCTATAGGTTTTAAAAATGCATAATAATCCTCAACTGTTTTTATCGGTTTATTATTTATAGATTTAATTACCTCTCGACTCATAGGACTTGAACCAGCATCCGGACCAATTATCGCTGAAGGTGTCGCTAGTGTTGCTGCAGTATCTTTTGTTACTGTTCTAATTGCTACACCATCTGAATTTAAAGCGGGATGGATTGCCCAAACTGATAAGATTAAAAAAAGTACGAGAATGATTACTCGAGTGTTTGTAAATAATTTTTTTGCGCTACTCATTTGTTTTCACGCTCCTTTTTTTCAGTATATATTCGCAGGATTCCCGCATTCTGAAACCAGGTGTTAATCATGTCCACCAATAAACCTATAAATATGATAGTCATTATTTGTGAAATAACTTGAGATTCAGAAAAAATTAATGCCACTGATACTGCAACAAGTGTTGTGATGTTCATGGTAAGCCCAGTTTTAAGAGCAGAAATTACTCTTTCATATACGCTTCCTTCTTTATTCTTTAGTACACGTGTAGAAAGTAATACATCAGTATCTACACTGTATCCAATAAGCATGAGAAATGCTGCGATTCCTGCTGTGCTCAGTTTCATTCCTAGAAGATTTACTATTGCTAAAGTTACTACAATGTCTGAGAATGCTGCGAGTATTACTGCAAAGCTTGGTATGGGTACTTTGAATTGTATAAAAATAACTATTCCCATTAAAACAAATGCTGCAATCATTGCAAAAATTATTTGTTTAAAAAATGATGCTCCTAATGCAGATCCACTTGATCGAACATTTTGTCCAACATCATCCATAGTAATTCCACCGATAAGTGTAACGAGTTCTTCTTTAAATGCTTGAAGTTCAATTTCTCCGGCGTCTGTTTCTGCACTTATATCAGTCTCTATTTCTATAGCTACTATTTCAGATATTTGTCGTTGTAATCTTGTTGATACATCCGCATTTGGAAATGCTTTTCGCAGATTATTTTCTAACTGCGTCGTATCTATTGTTGAAAGATCAGTCATGTCTGCAGTAAGTGTGATGGATGTTCCTCCAGTCAAACTGATACCTTTGTTTACAAAACTTCCCGTATCATAGTAGTGAAATCCCAATGCAACAAATGCTAAGAAAAGCATTAAGAAAGGAATTATCATGAGTTGTTTATAATATTTGTTATAGAAACTCTTTTTTTCATTTTTGTGAGAATGAGATGCCACCTCAGGTTCTAACACTTGAAAAATAGATTTGGTATTATCTTTTTTACCAAAACGTCTTGCGAGACGTTTATTCTTATGAGCTTTTGCCATTACAATCTTCGAAGAACCTTAGACTATTAATAAAGCTTACTATCCTCGGATTTATTAAAGGTTTAAAAAGAAAATCATGAAAATTCGTCATAATTGTTGTACCGTGAATGGCATAAACGCCCGCAACGTGAACACGCAGAAACAAAGTTTCTGGTGCGCATAACAACAGTCGTTGTTGGCGTC
>CAZFEG010000072.1:3330-5055 GCA_964517565.1 uncultured Methanosarcinales archaeon | reverse complement strand
CCCGCCGGAGGCTTTTACCATTTTAGTAAGCTTTCTCGGTTTTTACTTATAAAAGTTTTTTCTTATACTATTTAACTCTAGAATTCTTTTTTATTATACTGATGGCTGCAACGCTTAAGAGAATAAAGAAAATTCCTGCAATTACAGTCATTGATAGAAAAAATATTTCGGGATAAGTTTGTATGAGTAAACTGTCATATGGAAAGGTATAATTTCCTTGAGGGAAAAAGATATTGTGAAATACAATGAATGAAGATTCGAACTTTCTTATAAGAACTATTGTTAAACCTGATAAGACATATATTGAAAAGAAAGGTGCAGAAACAACAGCGATACGTTGGACTTTGTTTAATTTTATCAGAAGAGAAATACAAAGCGCGAGTAGAATTACGGTAACTATAATGCCTTTATTGATAAGATGTTTTACATCGACAAGGTGGGATTGTTCGTTACTAGTAAAATTTGATAAGAGTTCTTCATTTCCTGAAATTAAAAAGCTTGTGACTGCACGGTCATCACTTCGATGTTCTAAAGAAACGAAGGGTGAATGAATAGGTCCGACAAAAACTACAATGCCAAAACTCAACATAAAAAGAAGCAAAATATATATTATAGCTGTAATGATGCTAAGGTAATTGTGAGACATAGTTTGAAAATAAGTTTCTTGCTTAAATATGTGCCGTAAATCTTACATTCTTCTATGTGCTATTTATGGGTATATTTATATATTGTGGGTATGGATACCAATTGGCCGTGCTCTCATGAGAATTCCTGGAACAACAGGATAATTAGAAATTATAATAATATCAGTTGGATCGCCATCTTCAGAAAGCGTTTGAGGAATAAAACCATAATCTCCAGGGTAATGAACTGCAGAATAAAGAACTCTATCAAGTTTAAGAAATCCTGATTCTTTATCTAATTCATATTTCAACATACTATTTTTTGGTACTTCAATAAATGCGGTAACTTCATCTGGCACATTTTCTCCTGGAGAAATATCATGCCATGGATGGACTGTTTTGTGTGTTGGCTTCATTTTTAATGTTCTCTTTTTTGCACTGTTTTTTTATTCTTAGCTCAATTCTCTCTTTAGAGTTTTATGAGCCTTATTGAGTTCTTTGAATTTTTCAGTAGTTCCTGTTGGCATATCAGGATGAGTATTCTTTGCTAAGAGCTTATACTTTTTATTAATCTCATCAAGATCGATAGAATCTTCATGTACGCCGATTAATTCTCTTGCAGCTTTTCTTTCTTCTTCAACGTCGTCTTCTTCAGAAAATTCTCTTATGAACTCTTGAAGAGTTTTTTTACCTTCAACAACTGCCTTTACTTCTAACTCTAAAAGTTTGGAGATAACATATAAATTATCAACATACTTGAGACTTGCCTTGTAGGTATATTCCATATTGCGTCCATCAAGATACCAAGAAGCCGTTGCTGGAACTCGTTTAATTGCGACTCTTTCAAGTTCGATACTAATATCATCTTCGGTCAAGCCAAATGTGTGGAGAGTACTGATTATGTTGTTTTTGAACTTCTGAGCTCTTCTATTAGCTGAATCCTTGATAACAATTGCATCAAATTCATGTCCTTTTAATTTTATGAATGCCATTTTTAGTATTTTTCTCTTTTTTTATTTTTTGGGGATTATGATCATTTATACATTCTTAAATGAAGTCTTTGCTTAGAATTTAGTACTGATATATAAGCCTAGAAGGTCTT
>CAZFEG010000072.1:1669-3320 GCA_964517565.1 uncultured Methanosarcinales archaeon | reverse complement strand
TTAAGTTGGGGTTTGGTTATTTTATCAGACCATTCTTTTTTTGACTTAAATTCTCTTTTGCATACTTTTTTAAACATATGAGTACTTTCTTTATAAATACTTACTGTTACAATTAATTACATAAATTATACTGCAGTTTATATCGAGAAAAAATGGAAGAATTTAAAATATTAGGATTATCAGACAGTGCGGTTCAAGCTTTAGCAAAAAAAGGATTTACAAAACCAACGAGCATACAAGCTAAAGTTATACCTTTACTTTTAGCAGGAACAAAAGACGTAGTTGGTCAATCACAAACAGGAACAGGAAAAACTGCGAGTTTTGGGCTCCCAATTCTTGAGAAAATAGATAAACAGAGTAGACATGTTCAAGCAATAGTTCTTGTACCAACAAGAGAGCTTGCAATTCAAGTAGCGCTAGAAATAGCAAGTTTGAGAGGAGACACAAGCATAGAAATACTTTCTGTATACGGTGGTTCTGGTATTGATCAACAAATAAAAAAATTACGTCAAGGCGTAGGAATTGTTGTAGGAACTCCTGGACGAGTTATGGATTTACAAAGACGAGGAGCATTAAAAATTGATCATATTCAATACGCTGTTCTAGACGAAGCAGATGAAATGTTAAACATGGGATTTGTTGAAGACATAAAAACTATTTTAGAAAACACACCTCAAGATAAAAAAATGCTTTTATTCTCTGCAACAATGCCAAAACAAATTCTTAATATTGCAAAAACATATATGAGAGAATATGATTTTATTGAAGTAGAAAAAACTGAAGTAATAACAAAAACAGTCGAACAAGTATATTATAATATTAGTGCAAAAGACCGAGTTGAAGGAATACGAAGAATAATTGATTATTATGTTGATTTTCATGGAATAATTTTTTGTAATACTAAAGCAAGTGTTGATACAGTAACAAATCAATTATTGAAAATGGAATATAATGCTGCGGCATTACACGGTGACATAACTCAAGGTCAAAGAGAAAAAATTCTTTTACAATTCAGAAATAAACGTATCACAGTATTAGTTGCAACAGACGTTGCAGCAAGAGGAATTGATGTAAATGATTTAACACATGTCATAAACTTTTCCTTACCACAAAGCCCTGAAAGTTATGTTCATAGAATTGGAAGAACAGGAAGAGCAGGAAAAAAAGGAATGGCTATAACATTTATTATGCCATCAGAAAGACAAAGATTACGTTTTGTTGAAAAAGTAAATAGTTGTAAATTAGAACACAAAGAAATTCCTTCTCCAGAAGAAATTGTTCAACATAAAGAACATGAAGTAAAAGGTATATTGCAAAAAATCATTGAAGTTACTGCTGATTCAAAATCAAAATATGATGCAATGGCAGATGAACTTATCAAAGACCAAGATCCAAAGAAAGTTTTATCAGCTCTTTTAAAATATACTTTCAAAAATGAATTAGAATTAACAAATTATAGGCAACTATCAACACCAAGAGATGGAGAAGCATTACCTCCTGACGCTGACAACCGCCGAGGTGGCGGAAGAGGCGGTCGTGGTGGAGATAGAGGCGGTTCTAGAGGATTTAGTAGAGATGGTCGAAGATCATCAGGTTCAAGAGATGGCGGATTTAGATCAGGTTCAAGAGATGGATCTCGTGATAGACCTCG
>CAZFEG010000072.1:0-1569 GCA_964517565.1 uncultured Methanosarcinales archaeon | reverse complement strand
TGATAGATCTCGTTCTGATAGACCAAGTTTTAATAGATCTCGTGATGGTGACCGAAGTGAACGAAGAAGTTTTGATCGTCCTCGTTCTGATAGATCTGGTTCTGATAGACCTCGTTCTGATCGTCCACGTGATGGTGAACGAAGAAGTTTTGATCGTCCTCGTTCTGATAGGTCTTCATCTGATAGACCTCGTTCTGATCGTCCTCGTTCTGATGGACCACGAGATGGTTCTAGAAATAGATCACCATCTGCAGGAATGAGAGATGGTTTCCGTTCTGATCGTCCTCGTTCTGATAGGCCTTCATCTGATAGACCTCGTTCTGATAGATCTTCATCTGATCGTCCTCGTTCTGATCGTCCTGTAAAACAAAGATTTGATAGAGCAAGTGATAGACCTGGATCTGATAGATCTGGTTCTGATCGTCCTCGTTCTGATCGTCCACGTTCTGAAAGATCAGATTCTCGATCTAGAGATAAAAAACCAAGACCTAGAGATTCTTGAGCAAGTTTAAGAAGATAAAGGTTTTTTAGAATTATTTTTTCTTTATATTGTTTGTTTCTGTTTTTTAAACCTTGTACTTTGATTTTTATGGTTTAACTCAGAATGTCTGTATGCTATTTTTTAGTTTGCTGCGAAGATGATACTAATCAACGGGGAGATGGGCTTTTTATGCTTGACTGTTCATCTAGTTTCTAGATTGTGCGAATTTAGAAGCTACTTTTTTGATAAAATTATATACTTCTTTCTCTGAAGAAAATTCTCCTATATACTTACCTATATATGTCTTTGTTTTCAAATCAACTGCATTAATAGTTACAATTTTTGAATCTGTAGAATCTGTTACTTTAACATTTATTGTTATACTTGCACCTATATATTTACCCATGCGTGTTGTTGTTTTTTGGTCAAACAAATCTGATTGTTGTAATGTTAATTCGTCTATTACTGCTTTCATGGTGGTTTCGTCTCTAGCAACCACACTAATTTTCTTTGAATTTCCTGCTTCTGCTACAAATAAGTTCTCAATGTAAGAAACTGAAGCGTTCTTTGCACTAATAGCTATTACGCATGAAGAACTATCTTTTTTAAATTCGTTAGAATGGAAATTTTTCGGTATTGTATCAAGTTTATCACTCATCATTGTTAATCCTTGTGCTATGATTACAAGAACTAAAAATGCTTTTGAAACTTTTGAAACCCATGATTTTGTCATTATTTTTGATAAATAACTTTGTTTATGTTCTAGTTTTAATAATTCCATTTCTTCTTTAAATTCTGAATTAAGATGTTTATCTAGTTCGGAATACAATTTTATTTCTTGTGAATATATTTTATTAAACGTTTTGTAATCTTTATTTTTTAAAGCAGAATATTCTTTTTTCACTAAATCAATTATTCCATTTGAGAACAAATGTGTTTCTAACGCTTTTTTTATCATATCTGATTTATCTAAAATACTCATTATTAGTCTTACTTCTTTAGAAGTGATCTTTAGATTATGATATTCTTTGAATAAACGTTTAATCGTGGTTTTCTTTTTAATTAAGAAATTTATTTCTTTAATTATG
>CAZFEG010000071.1:0-5298 GCA_964517565.1 uncultured Methanosarcinales archaeon | reverse complement strand
GATCAATTTCTTCAGGAGTATTCAAATAAGTCTCTTGTAAAGACATGATGCCTGCATTGAGAATGAGAGTAGTTACTTTATGTTCTTTTATAGCTTTAAGAAGATTATCTTGACAAGATGTTTCATTAATATCTCCTAGAATAGAATCTAAAGCAAAAGAAGGAATTTTGGCAAAACTTCTACCATGAACAATCACTGATTGTCCTCTTTTGTTAAATTCTTCTGCTAATTGCGAGCCTAAGCCTTTGGATGAACCCGTTATCAGAATAGCTGTCATGGGTTGATTACATATTCTGGGCTTTTTAAAGCATTCCCTCATACAAGAGACAGATTTAAGAAAACAAAGAGACTTTGCTCTTTTATGAATCTTGAAGAGATGACGAATCTTTTTGGCGGATACGCTAAACAAGGACTTCAACATGCTATGGATGGCGCGGATTATGTGGATATAATGATTCCCTTACGAAGGCCAAAGGGTCCTTGGGATGAACGAACTAAAGAATTAATTGAAGAAAATAAAGCGCGATTTAATTTGCAACAAAGAATTCTCAATAATTATGCGCGAACTGAATATAACTTACAAGAACATCCAACTAAAAGAAATTCTCGACGTTTTAAACGAGCAACAAGAAGGTTGCATCAAGCAGAAAAATTAAAAATTCTACCTGGAAGTGTACGGCCTTGGGACGAACAATTTTCAAAAGCATCTATTGCATTCAATGCAGAAACTGATTTAGAATTATTACTTTTAAAATTACACTCGAACATTCAATATAAACAAAGTAAAGAAAATAAACCTTTTAAAAAAGTTGGAATTCAAGCAGCACATTATCTTGTTAATCATCTTATTTTAGCAGGGTTAATACAAGGTTCAGTAGTTGATTCTCTGTCGAATAAAATGGAAAAATATCTTACGCATGTTTCTAAAAAAAATGCTGAACTTGCAAACACTATTGTTTCAAACACAGACCACATCCCTATTATATATGCTGCTTACAAATTTTCTGAAGTAGTTTCTGAATCAACAACAAATGTATATCTTACAAGTGCTGCAGAAGCGCCGCATACATTTACTTTGGTTGTAGCAGCCATTTGTTTGACTTGGAGTGTTTTTAGAGCAGGAAGAAATGTTTATTCTCGAATGGGGAAAAATAAAGAAAAAGAATACGAAGTATTGCCTTCAGTGGGCTATCTTTCAGGAGTGGTTCATGCAATGTATGCGTATTCTGTAGCAAAAGAAAAAAAATTATTTTCAAAGTGGTCTAAAGCCGCACCTGATTTTTTTAAAAATCTTTATTCTAGAAAAAATGGAAGTCCTGAATGAGTTATTTTGTATCTACGTTATACTATTCTAATGGAATTTTTTAAGTCTGATTTCTCATTTATGTACTCTTTATCGACAAGATCAATAAACTGCGCATAGTTTACTTTGTCTTCGAAAATATAAATATTTTCACACTCTCTTATGACTGAAAATTGTTTTAGTTCTGAAAGCGAATAAAATCTTTGAACGGTTTGTTTTGGATTAAATTCTTGAGAGTGATGAACCTCACCAAAACTTTTTGTAAACTGCTGCCAGTAATTATTATAAAATTCTTTTTGTTTTTTAAATTTGTATAGGACACCTACTACTTGTACCTTTTTATTTCCAAAACTACCTTTGTAAGGTGTTCCTCTAAGAATTGTAGTTAATAGATTTGGTTTTGATTTTTTTCTAAAATCTACTTTAACAATTTTCCCCATAAAGAATGAAAAAATGTAGTAGTTTAAAAAGAAACCGGAATCCTAACTATCTAGTCATCGCCAGGGAACTTATAACATAAAATCGGTGTTTGACCGATCCACATGGTAGGACCTTTTTTTTGTTTTGGGAAAAATACTCCTTCATAGATATGAAGATTCCCTTTATACTCCTCTCGAAGCTTTTCAAGGAAGTCTTTAGAAAATTCTTGGTCACTATAGGAAAATAAGAAATCAACGTTTTTATAGCTTAAATTGCAGTAATCTTCTTCACGAAATACAGCTTTGCTGTCGAGATTTTTTGCATGCTGAATGCTTTCATCAACAAGTTCTTTATCAAACTCAATACCAACAGATTTGGTGAATAATGCAGCAATAATTGTGACACGACCATCTCCACTACCTATGTCCATAAAAGAAGTTTTTCCATCCAGTTCAATTTTCGTAAAAAATTCGAATACAACTTCACAATCGCTCGTTCCGAAAATGCCTTTTTCAGTTTTACGAACTTGGGATGTAAATTCTGGTTGCTTAGCATCATGTTCTTTAAAATAATTATTAATCTTCGTAAATTCTTCTTCTCTGCTTGTCATCAGTTATAAGGAATGGGAGCTAATTTATAAATGATTGCCGATTTTCTTTCATAAAAGATGGGATTCGGCGATTTACCACCAATAGAAACTGCAGACTCTTATTTGGACTCTGCGTTCAGTAATGCACGTACTTTAGCGAGAAAACACACTCTTGCAGAGCATGATAAATCAAAACTCCAAAAAGAACGAACACTTGGTTTTCTCAAAATGAATGCTGTAAAAGACTATCTTATACACCAGTTTGATAATATTATAGCAAAATATCCTAATATGGACAATTTGCCAGAATTCTACGTGCAACTTCTCCGCCTCACACTTAATTTCAAACAATTGAAGAAAAGCTTGGGAAGTCTCAACTGGGCAAAAGACCAAATAAGAGTTCTTAATAGACATATGCGGCCAAAACTTCTTGGAGCAACAGATGTGCCAACCGCACAAAAAGCACAAAATATGTATTATGGGAGAGTAAGTTCTGTCCTTAAACAAATCAAAAAAGAACTGGCGTATTTACACCTTGCAAGACAAACAATGAGAGATTATCCGAGTGTAAAAGAAGATTTATACACTATTTGTATTGCGGGATTTCCAAACGTAGGAAAATCAACAGTACTCTCAAAACTCACACCAGCAAAACCAGAAATCTCATCATACGCATTTACAACAAAAAAACTCAATATGGGCTATGCAACAAAAAATGCAATCAAATTTCAATACATTGATACTCCTGGAACACTCAATAGAACTGAACGTATGAACTTCATTGAAAAACAAGCATATATTGCAATGAAATATGTGGGGGATGTATTACTTTATGTTTTCGATATCACTGAAAGTTGTGGATATACTTTGCATGAACAGAAGAAACTTCTAACTCGTTTGAAAGATTATGATAAACCAATAATCTGTT
Organism: uncultured Methanosarcinales archaeon; assembly: GCA_964517565.1. Classification (GTDB taxonomy): domain Archaea; phylum Nanobdellota; class Nanobdellia; order Woesearchaeales; family SKGA01; genus SKGA01. The sequence goes on along the minus strand of CAZFEG010000071.1, from coordinate 2,058 downwards.
TCTTAGCAAAAACTGACTTGCTAACTGACGCGCAAGTCGAAGGTTTTCAATCATTCTTTGGAAGGAAAAAGATTCCTTTATTTACTGAGCATGAAGAAATCGAAGATTACGCTCTGGCTGCTTACAAAGAATCTCAGAAGTAATTACCTATTTCTTATGAAAAGAAACTTTTTTAATATATGCTTCATTTTCATCTTTCATGTCAGGATTAATATATATTGTAAATATGCCTTTGACTTCTGTAGAATTTAAAATTGTTCAAATAAAATTTGATGATGAACTTTACTTACTTTGCGGAGAAGGTCCTGGTAAGCAAGGTTTTAATTATTATCATAAAAACCTTGTTGAAGATTTCTTGTTAACAAAAAATCTGAAAGCTGGAGAAGATTATAAACTTGTGAAAACAAATCCTGATGATGATGAATCAGTTAGAATACCATCTGTTTCCTTGGAGGGGTATTACCAACTTCTTGGAGCAGGGTTTGCACAAATCGATGAGAATTCTAAATTCGTATTTCCTTACGGTGGAAGTATGGATTATGAGAAAATTGGCCTTAAAGGTGTGGAACAATTATTTAACAATTATTTGAAACGAGATGCAATAACTAAAGATTCCGAACTTTATAAGCACATTGAAGAAGTTAAAGAAGCAGAGAAAAACTCATCATCCTTTTTGGATTTTTAATGGTGAAGATTCTTTTTTTTGATTGTTAGTTGCCGTTTATAATCAATCTTGCGCGTTATATATTTTTTGAAATATTTCTTCTTTAATGAAATGTTTTCTTTTTAATTGTTGTAATGTTTCTTCAAGATCGATGAGTATCCATGGATTGTTATCTTTTTGTTTAACTGCATCTTCGACTAATTTCTTCCAATCTATACTTTTCTCTATTTTTAGGATTGTTTCTATGTCTTCATAATCTTTTTCTCTTTTTGTTATTGCTTTGAGTAGAATCAGTTCTTCTTTTGTTAATACAAGAACTGATAATTTTTTTTTTCCTATAAAGTCAATTTTCTGAATGCTTTTTTCTTGATTAATTTCTATTTTGTATCCAAAGATATTCTCGACAAATAAATCGAATCGTTCATCTCCTCTCGTATACATTAAGGGTTTTCCTTTGTGTAGTTTTCTTTTTTCGTCATAAACATCCCCTATTGCTCGTTGTTTGTATCCTAACTCTTCGATTGCTTTTATGAAAATTTCTCTTTCGTGCGTTGTTTTAAATACGAGGTCTATGTCTTTTGTTGTGGATTTATAGTTACTAAACATCATTGCTGTTCCACCAATTGCTACGCATTGAATATTCTGTTCTATGTATTCTGCTATTAACTTAAAAAGCTCTTCTTGGTCTTTTGTATTAATCATTTTTTATTGTACCTTTTAGGAATTGTTCGACATTTAATTGTTTGTCTTGCTTTGTTGTATAATTTGTAGATTTCTTCAGTGCAGTCCTCTTCTTTGGCAATTTCAAACAATCGTTTCCAATTTTTTATTTGGTTAAATAAATATTTTGTTGCATCTAAAGTTCGTACATCTCCTATTTTTATTCCATCAATTATGGCATGTTCGATTGTATATTTTCCTATAATTTGGTGTTTGAATTTTGGAACAAGTTTTTCTGGACTATATTTATTTGCTGTTTCATAGAATCCATTCGTTTTTTTTTGAGGTTTATTGGTAATATTGTAAATTCTTTTTTGTTTACCTCCTCCGCTTGTTGTTACAAATCCTTCTTTTTTTAGTTTTGAAAGTAAGTTTATCGCTGACTGTCTTTTAATTCCTTTTTTTTTAGCAAAAAGTTCTACTGTGAACTTGCCTTCCTCGAGGTCCATGTATATTGTGCATAAGAACTAATATATAAATGTTATGTCTAATTGAGTATCTGTGTCCTTTAATCCTTTACGAAACTATTTTTTTTCTTTCACTCAAATACACAAGCAGGAGCGCCGTAGGAAATGAAATCTTCTTGAGTTAAGAAAAAGTCTATGATTTCATTTGCAGGAAAAGCTTCGCTTTTTAGTGTTTTCTAGTTGGGTTTCTTGGAACGCCAGTGTGCG
>CAZFEG010000070.1:0-5344 GCA_964517565.1 uncultured Methanosarcinales archaeon | reverse complement strand
TTTGTTACCACTACAAACATAGTCAAAAGTGTAAAGCTAATGCAGGATAGTATATTAGAAAAAATATGAATAAAAGCTAATCCAACAAATATTTAAGCTTGATTTCAAAAGCTGCAACAGGTGTTTGCAAACCAAAATTTACTAAAACTTGAGGATGAAGTTCGCCAATAATACCAATAGGAACGCCATCAAGCAAGACTTGCCCAGTACGACCCTCCATAAATGAAGGATGAGACATAGGAATAACATCAACATATTTACCGCAAGAAAGTACGAGTGCATCAAGAATCTGACGAATTTGAGTAAAGTTTGCAATCTTATCAGTGATAAGAGCAGTTAAATGCATCATATTTGTTGATTTTACATCAGAAGAATCATCACTTAAAACAACATAAGCACCCTCAAAAATTTTCTGAGGAAGCGATCTATTTCTATTATTTGCCAAAGCTTTCAATTGCTCAGGAATTAAACTCACACGCAACATATTCTGAGTCTCATTACCATTACTAATAGGAACAAAAGATAACTGCTCTTGATTAATCAGCATATTTGTTAACTGATCTTGGATAGAAGTCAATGCAAAAGTATACGTTTCTAAAAAACCAAAACCAACCATAACCTCAGAAAGATCTTCCCGAAGACGAGAAAGAGGTAATTCACTAGCAATACTTGCAACGTTAGGAAGTGTTAAAGGTAAATTGTTATAACCATAAGCCCGTGCAATGTCATCAAGGATATCAACTTCATGCCATAAATCAGCACGGAAAGCAGGAGCACGAACAGACCACACATCCCCATCTATAGAAACTACTTCAAACATCATTTTTATCAATAAAGATTTAATATCTTCTTGAGAAAGTTCGATACCAATAAGTTTCTTAAAAGAAGAAAAACGAAAAGTTCTTTGTAAAGGAAGAAGATTAGGAGTTTGTTCAACAGAACCATCCTCATACACTAAACGCATAGAATAAATATCTCCACCCATATCTGCAAACATAGTCACTAAATTTGTCAAGAGTTCATGTAATAATTTTTTTTCAAAACCACTACACTCAATAAAAAGATCTCTAGTGTTTTCAGTAACACGACCAGTTTTTTCTGAATTAATAATAGGAGGCATAGAAAGAACTTCACCAGTAGCATCAACAAAATATGGAAAAACATCTTTACCTTCAAGAAGGTGAGCATAAGCCTTACCAGTTTCAGTTTGTTGTAAGATTTGTAAACCATGCATCTCTTGAGATTCTCCAAGAGGAACAAAACGAATATCTTGAGGTTTTGCAGCAGTATACAGAATAGGTAAAGTAATATTTTCGAGAGGGTAAATTCCAATAGCACCGCGAACCCTACCACGAGCAAGAGTCACATGAAGTTTTTCTTGAACATTAATAACTTCTTTTAAAATTTCATCAGTAACAACAAGATTTTTTATGATAGCACAAACAGTATATGGCCGCACAGCCTTAACAGAATCAGAGATTTTTACAACATAATCACTTTGATGAACAGCATATTGAGGATAAGAAGGAGACAAACCAAGAAAAGACTTCAATGCACGAGCCAGACCTTGAAGACTCAATAAATCAAGACGCTCAGCTTTAATTTCAATAGCCAAATCATCATCTTCACGACTCTTAAGTTCCATACCCAAATCAAAAAGTGCAACACGTAATTCTTCCAGAGATACCTCTTTACCAATAGCAGCAATAAGAGCAGAGTAGGAAATTGTTGTCATTACCATTTTTATTATTTCTCCAAATTAGGTTGAGGTGTATTGTGTTTTGCTATCCAGTCAAAATCAATAGTTGGACCAACGAGGTCTCTTAAGTTATTTTTTTTTGTTAAAAGTGCAGCAACCCTGCTAGCACCCATACCCCAAGCAATAATAGATTTATTAATACCGAAAGGATACAAACTTTCAGGACGGAAAATTCCTGAATTAATAAGAGCATACCACTTATCCTTCTTCTCATCATAATAATGAGCTTCCAGACTTGGTTCAGTATAAGGATTGTACGTTGGTTTAAAACGAATTTTTGCAATACCCAAACGAGCATAAAACTCTTTAATGAAACCCATTAAATCAGTCAACGATAAATTATCACCAATAACAAAACCTTCAGCCTGTAAAAATTCTGCTATGTGAGTTGCATCGACAGCTTCATTTCGAAAAATATTTGCAATGTAAAAATATTTCCCATCTTTAGTAATATCAATATCTTTAAACATACGAAAAGTCGTTGCAGTACTATGAGTACGCAAAATTAATTCTCTAGCAATTTCAGGATTCCAAGGACTACCATGACCGGTTGAACCAGTTGTAGCGCCAGTTTCGTGAACATCCTTCACCAACTGAACAAGAGCAGCATCAGGCAAATCACCTTTTTTTCCAATAAAAAAAGTGTCTTGTTCATCTCTTGCAGGATGATCTTGAGGAATCCACATAGCATCCATACACCAAAAAGCAGTCTCAACCCAAGGACCAGACATTTCTTGAAAACCCATTGAAAGATACACATCACGCAACAAATTACAAGCTTCACGCAAAGGATGACGACGACCACCAGAAACAGAAGGAACAGGAGCTTTCACATCATATGTTCGAAAAGTTTTATTCTTCCAAGAACCAGTCTTAAGCATAGAAGCAGTAAGTTGTTCTTCAATATCTGAAAAATCGAAATCTGCACCAATAAGTTGCGTACCTAAAGGTAAAAGTTCAACAAAAACCGTTTTTTGATCGACAAGGTTTAACATGTCTTTCCGTTTAGATAAGTTTGAAATAATATTTTTGTCTTCTGAAGATGCATCCTTAAAGACAAGAGGAAAATCTTTATGAGAATCAAAGAATTGTTGCGGAGCATAAAAATTATTGTCAACAAGAGCAATGCCAGCAGGCAAAATTTCTAATTGCATACCTGCATCAGTTTTTTGAACAGAAGCAGATTGTAAAAATTTTAAGATACCAATGCAAGCCATAATCTCTCCTTGAGGAAGAGTATCAGAAACTAATTGACTAATTAGTTTAGGACCATCACGTAAAGATTTGAGAATCCGTATTTCAGGCAAGGCATAATCTCTTGCAAGAATACCATTTTCTCCAAGAATAACCATTTTCTCTTGATGAACGGAACGTTTGATAACAAGTCTATTCTCAAACCACATTAAAGCCCTTTGAACCTCAACATCCTGCAAACCAGATTTCTCAACAAGACGAGTGAGAGTGGTGCTTGATTCTAAGAAAGGAAGGAGTTTTCGCTCTAAAGAAGAAAGTGAACGTGCTAAACTCGGAATATCTGTATTCTCCATAGAGAGAAAGATAGATAAGACCATTTATAAAAATTTCTTTTTAGAGAGTTGAAAAAGACAAAAATAGATTAAAGGAGATGTTCATCTCACAAATAGAGAATATGGGGATAGAGCCTTTAAAACGAAACAATTATAAAAACACAATTCTTAATGAATACTAGAATGAAAAGAGGAAGCATAATTCTCATTATTATCCTACTTATAAGTCTAAGTTTGATGCCATTAAGTCTAGCAAAAACAACTACAAAAGTTACAGATGGAGAATTTCGATTTATTGACGCATTCAGCCACCAAGGGAATACCTATGCAATTAGAGCAGTAAATGGTCATGAAGAAGATGCTTTTAAAACATCAATACTTATCAAAAAAAACGGTGAAGGAGTCTTCGTTGACTATGACGAATGCGAAGAAACTACAAATTACAAATACTGCTATGTGAGTCGCAGTTATGAAGGAAATAAAGTAGATGTTGATAGCAATGGAAATGTACAACCTGCAATAACAATACTTATTGAAGAGTATACTTACGAAAATGAACTAGAGATTACTCGAACATTTGAAAAAACAAGTTTTTATCTTTATGAAATAGGACAAGTAACAATTGTTGCAAAAAACATAGGCGATAGACCATTAACAAATATAAAACTAGTAGAAAAGATACCTGATAATTTTGAATTCCAGCAATACAGTACAACTATGGCATACGTAGATAATAGCATCTTTAATGTATTTACACTTTATCCAGACAACACCTGGACAACAAAATATCAAATAAAAGCAATGGAATATAATACAACAGGATATTACACAGAAGCAACGTACAGTACAAGTACAGAAAATAAATTAACAAAAAGCAGCACAGAACAAACACTAAAAGTCATTACACCATATACAACATCTCAAACAACATTTAGTACATCATTTGATAGAAATGATGATGTAATATATTCAGTCACACTAAAAAATAATGAGAATGAAGATTTGAAAATTGACTATATCACAATCACAGCACCAACAGTGAATTCTATGGGGACAGGTCTTAGTATGCGACGAGATGGACCACTACAACATAAATACCGTGATGGAACTATAGCTCCAGGTGAAGAAGTAACATTTACTATAGAAGATAAAATACCTAGCATTGGAAAATTCCAATTTTCACACCAAGGACGATTCGAACTTAAAGGAACAATATACTATCTACAAAATATATCAACATTCGATGTGGAAATTGATGGAATGAACTGCTATATTACATTTAATAAAACAGAACCGAAAGCAGGAGAAACAATACAATACAATATAACAATAAATAATAGGGATGACGAACCATTTTATGAATTAAACAGCTCCGTAAAATCAAAGGCATACAATCATTCATTTCAAAAAAATAATATTTTTGTTGGAGAGGAAAAAACGACAACACAAAAAATAGTTCAACTACCATTCTCACTCGAAGATGAAATACAAAACTTTAGTTTAAACATAAAATACCGAACAGCAGATAATAAATTCTTTAACTGTAATTCAACGTACGGGCTTTTTGTTCAAGGAATAAAACGAATTGTAGAAGCAAACATTACAAGCAACCAAGATACTGTTCGAGTAGGAGAAAATGCAAGCATCACAACAAACATACATAATCTCCTTGAAGAACAAGAAATAGAAAATGTACACATCACCCATAGAATCATAAATGATGGAATCTCAGAAAATAAAGAAAGCATCATTACAAAAATAAATGCATCGCAAAATATTGAATCAGAACAATTTGCATTCACCGTTCCAGAAAACTTTCTAGAAACAAATATCACAATAGAAACAACAATAAAATTACAGAACGTTCCAGAATATATTGAAGAATTCTCAACAATAATTCCTGTTATCCAACTACACAAAATAAATATGGAAAATAATACTAATCAAACAAATGGTTCAGGAATTCATATTTTTAAAAATGAGAAAACAGAAAAGCAAGGAATATGGGAAAACATTCTTTCTATGATACGAGATGTATTTAACTGAATTTTATATCGCG
>CAZFEG010000069.1:0-5353 GCA_964517565.1 uncultured Methanosarcinales archaeon | reverse complement strand
TAATAACTATATTAACTTTCATATCTGGTTTATTTTCAATAGCTATATTGAGAAATTCAACACCAATAATAGGAATTGTTGGAATAGTATTCGCAATTGCATTTTTTGCACTAGGTTTTGGATTAGTATTCTTATTAAATAAAGCAAGAATTGCTTTAATTACAGTTACAGCAATAAGTATACTTTTTGATTTGTATGCATTATCAAACCAACTCAGTTCTAGCACTACAGGTATAATAAGGATAATAATTTCAGTATGCATAATAGCATATCTTGTTACACCAAAAGTAAAAAAAATGTTTGTTTAAAGAAAACATACAATTAAATTAAACAAGTATAAATTTTTTCTTCCCGAATAGTTATTTTCTCTTATACATACTTGACGTAGTGTACACACCCAATATCAGAAGCAAAATATACAAGAAGAAGTTCCCTTTATAAACTGCCCTACTTTAACTACTTCTAAGGGACTACGGAAGCGAAAGGTTTATATACTAAAAAAACAAGTAAATAGAGAGATAGGACTCTATGACACATACAAATATAACACGTGCAGACCTCGAAAAAGATGTAGATCTTTTATGGCGTACAAACACACCAAGTAGAAACAAGCAGCTTCTGCAAGATAACGCTACATTCATAGATAAATTTCTTGTACAGTATAATGCCCAAGAAGATATCTCCTACGGACCAGAGTTTTTTGCCAGTGATGTATTTCCCCTCATCAGCATGATTGGATCTTCAAATTATCAAGATTTACACGCACGCTTAAGCAAGGCACACGACGAACTTGTAAGCCATCCATTAAAATCACGTTCTGAAAAAATAGAAAAACTAAACAAAAAAACAGCAGACATCACACTTAACAATCTTTCTCGACATCAGTTTAGAGAACAAGGCACATACAAATCACCAGACCAAATGAGTGCAGCAGTAGATGCAATTGCTAAAACATATGCAGAACAAGGACAAGTAGTGGAATTAAGAAAAGGAACGCATTCACTGGATGTGATTCTTACATCAAAAAAAATGCAAAACTTAAAAGATACTAATCCTCATGAACTTATGACACAAGCGTTTGATGGAGAAAATGTTTCAACAAGTTACTCACTCATTTATGATAAAGGACAACTCTGCATTGTAACAACATCATCAGTTCACCCTAATGAATTTCAAAAAGTAGTTTCTTCTGTAGATAGAGAATTAAAACAACTACCTAAAGAAAATATTGCGCACATTTTTGAAGATGGTTTTTTAGAATATCTAACAAATAAACTAGATAAAGAATACGTTTTATCACCTGCAAACAAAGCAAGCCATAACAAAGTATATCTTGCTGAAGGAAAAAATGGAGAAAATTATTTTGTAAAAGTATCAACAAACCAAAAAAAATCAAATATGGAAGCTGCTGCAGGATACACATTCTCAAGAGATGAAAAATCAAAACCCTATTTTGTAGAAGTAATTAATCCTGAGCCAACCAAATTAGAAAATGGAATGTACGTTACCATTCAAAAAATAGTTCCTGATAAAATTATCTCACCACACGCATACCTAAAAGGACTTGCTCAACTTCACAATACAGAAACCACCCAATTAAATGGTTTAGTCAATATGGAAGACTATGAGTATGAAGCAACATACTTTGCAAAATTAGAAGACGGGTTAAGAAAACAAATAGGCCTGCAAGCAACTAACGAAATAAAATCACTCTATAAAGATTCAACTGACGAATTTAGAAGCAAGCGAAATACATACGGATTAACGCATGGAGACGCTAAAATAGAACATTTCAAAAGAAGACAAATAATTGATTTGGAAGGTATTCAAATAAAAAGAAATCCAGCATTAGATCTATCACTACTACTATGCCAACAAGGAATTTCTCCACGAGATCTAAATGCACCCCTCCATATATATAACTTCTATGCAAATAATCCTATAAAGGCAGAAGAAGTATTAGCAGCAAGCACAGTAGCAGTAGGTCAAGAGCTTGCGATTGGAAAAGATCCAGAACTTAAAGGGATGATGGGTGCATTTCTAACAGACGTTTCACAAAATTTTTTTGAACTCCAAAAAAGTTATAGGCGTTAAACGTGAAGATATAGTAAATAAATTTTCAGATAAAAGCACATAAGACGGGGCGAAATTAAATTTATTTTTTAACAGACGCACACTCTTTGTAACTTTAACTAAATCACCATGGTTTTTTGTTGAAAAAATATTTCTTAGTTTTTTAAATTGAGTATGTAAGGCAATAAAAGACTCTTCAGGAAATTGCTTGGCGAAATGAGAAGTATGTTTATATTCCTCAACTGCACGTTTCAAACCACTGTTCAATTTTTCTAAAGATTCAACAAAAGAATACAGCGTTTGTTTAGCTCCTTCAGATTCAGAAACATAAATTGCTCTTAAAAGATAATCTCGTTGTTGTAAGGAAGAACGAATAAGCTTCATCAATTCGTCAACACGACCTTCGTTTTGATAGAGTAACTTCTGAACGACAATGAAAGAATAATCCAATAAAGAAAATAATTTGTCCACATTCTTTTGTACAGAAATATCTTGAAAATTAATTTGATTAACAACAGTTGCAGTTAAGGGTTTAGAATCATCAAGAATAAAACCAACAAACTCAGAAACAATATCTTGGAGTGCAATGAAAGAATACTCTTCTTTAAACATAAGTTGAATATGTGAATATCCCCCCTTATATGCGCCTGAAAGTGCTGTTCGAATTATAGATGCTGTAAATTCTTCAAACTCCAAACTAAGTTCTTTTCTCGAGGTTTTCTGTTCATCAATTGAATAGGTCAAACTGTTGCTCTGTTCTGATACAAATAAACTATTTCCTGCTTGAAGGTTATGTTTTTTAGCCCAAGGTTTAGGCAAAGATACAGTAAATGATCCTTTCTGCGCAACAATTTTCCGATCCATACACTGAATAAAGTCAGATCATATATAAACTTTGCGTCAAAAAACTACGTTTCCCTAGGGAAACTATGGAAAACATATATATTGTTGATTGTTGCTACTACTGTGTAGTTAGCAGGAAGCTAATTAAAAGAGGTAACACTAATGAATTATTTAGAAAAACTTGCTGAAGAAGCAAAAAGTCAACAACTCGCAGAACAAAATAAAGAAGATGAAATAGAAACTGTACGTAAAGAGAATCAAGCACGACCTGCATATGAAACAGGAAAAGAACTCTACCAAGCCGTAGAAAAATTAGATGGTCTAACAGGAAAAGAATTCAAAGAACTAACAAAAAGAAGATTTGCAAACGACAAATGGAACGCAAATATCCAAAAACAAAAAGAATTTACAAGCCTAACAAGTTTGGCAGCATATGGAAGCCAAACAGAAATAGTAGTAACATGTAAAAATGACTCAGAAACATATGTATTAATGCAAGATAACCGTAGAACTAGTAAACAAATTGAATACAGCAAAGGAAACAATAGCATAATCGAACCAGTAATTCTGGGAAAAAACCATTTTAAAAGTTGTTTTGTGGAAGCACTAACATCAGATCAAAACCCTGAACGATACCAACTAAGTCAACCACTACTAGAAGGATTTGTAGAAGCAGCACTAGATAACAACGACGCACTGACTGTGAATCATATTTTTACAAAAATTGCATTTGCAGATGAAAATTACATTACAGAAAAACTACAAGCACACTACGACAAAAAGTAAAAGAAAGCTCATATCTTGAAAGGCAAGACATACATAAAGATCATAATATAATGACAGACTGTTCCAAAGATAACAAACAAGTGCCACACAAGATGAGCATATTTTACTTTCTTCAACGAGAAAAAGAATATTCCTAAAAGATAAAATGCACCTCCAGCCAAAAGCAGAGCAAGACCCCATGCAGGTAACGAATTCTTTAGTTGTGGCAGAGCTATAAGTAAAAGCAAACCCATAACAACATATGAAATTACTTTAAGATAATGAACACCTTGAAAATGATCATTTCTTGTAAAGATAGTTTGTAAAATTCCAATAAGAGCAAGACCCCATTCTATACCAAAAATGACCCAACCAAGATTTCCACCTATGAGAATTAAACTTATAGGAGTATAAGATCCTGCTATCATAATATAAATTCCTATTTGATCAAAGAGAAAGAACAAAGTCTTTGCTTTCTTATTTCTAAGACCATGATATAAACAAGAGAAGAGGTAGACAAGTAACATGCAAGAACCAAAGATAGATACAGATACGACATGTATTCCTGTACCTTTTATTGCAGCAAAAACTATGAGTATAACAAGCCCTGCAAGAGCTAATGCTGCCCCAACTAAATGAGAAACAAAATTCGCTTGTTCTTCTCCTTTAGTAAATCTTCCCGATAAAATCATTAGCAAAGGTTGAATTTAAGACTATTTAAAACTTCACAAGGTAAATACTTTTTAAAAAGAAAAAGAAGATCCAAAAACAAAATATGCTTGGCTAAATAATCATATAAAATAATCTATTAAAAAAAGAAAAAAAAGAAAGACAATTACTTGTCTTTTTTCAAACACATAAACCAATCAAGACAGTACTTACCATCTTCTTTTGATTCTACACGCTCTTTTGCAGATCCACAACTTCCAGGAGGAGGAATAATTACATCATCCCCAGGTTGCCAATTAGCAGGAGTTGCAATTTGATCTTTGTCAGATTTTTGCATTGCAATAACAAGACGTTTAATCTCATCCATATTACGACCATTACTTAATGGATAATACAGCATTGCTCTAACTTTAGATTTTGGATCAATAATAAATACAGCTCTAACTGCTTGAGTATTAGATGCATTAGGTTGAACCATACCATACTTTTTTGCAACATCCATACGAAGATCTTCGATTAAAGGAAATTTTACTTCAACATTTTTCATGCCTTTATATTCAATTTTTTCATGAATAGTTCGAAGCCAAGCAATATGAGCATACAAACTATCAATAGAAAGACCAATAAGTTCAGTATTTAATTCTTTAAAATCATCTTGCATAGTTGCAAAAGTCATAAATTCAGTTGTACAAACAGGCGTAAAGTCTGCTGGATGACTGAATAAAATAACCCACTTACCAACATAATCTTTTGGGAAATCAATAGGACCCATAGTTGTAACAGCCTTAAAAGCAGGTGCATCATCGCCGATTAAGGGCATAGAAATTCGTTCTTCAATTTGTTCATTTTCCATTTTTAGAATACCTCAATATGTATGTACTTGGTAAAAAAGATAAAGTATAAAAAGCTTTCAATTAAGTGATGAATTATGGGTAAAATAACCACAACGGCTCTGTCCAGAAAGGTATAAATATGTATACTGGCTAAAAAATGTTATGAATCA
>CAZFEG010000068.1:0-5416 GCA_964517565.1 uncultured Methanosarcinales archaeon | reverse complement strand
ATTATGTGCAAGTTCAACTTTTAGAGGATAAGCGCCTACTTGATACGCGCAAGTCGCATTCCAAGAAGCAAAACATAAACCAGTCACATCAGTCTCGGAAACATAAAATTGAACCCAAGAAGCACCGTCATCTACATACCACGTGCAGATATGAGTATCAAAAGATCCATTAAAATCAGATTCATTAATCAAATCACCCTCACCAGTTTTTATTTGTGCAGAAAGAGAAATATAATCAGTTCCCGCAACATTAGACGTTCTATTCAAAACAGTCTGAGAAGTAAGAATATCAATTTGGATAGCATCATCAAGTTGAATTTGAAATGAATCATTCAAAATAGAATAATAATAAGGATGACTCGCATACAAGTTAACAGTAACAGTTCCATAATAAGACATAGGAATAGTATAAGTTGTGTTAAATTTCTTTCTCAGAATCGCAGGCGACCAAGAATCTTCCCAATACACATATGTATTACCAAAGCTTTCAGATAAATTCCCACAAGAATCAAATCCATAAGATTTGAGATCTAAAGTTTGACCTGTTGAATTTGCAACTTGAGATCCTGGTTCAATACGAACCATACTCACATTATCAAAAATATCTAAAGTATCATCTTGAGTAAACTCATTAAGAATATACATATCGCTAGCATTTAACTGAGTAATATTTATTTGAATAGTGTACCTATCAGGCATATCTGAACAATCAAGATTCCAAGGGATAGTACAAGCGCCTGTTGCGTTAGTATTAGACGAACCAATTACATTGACGCCCTCAGTAAAGGTGCAAGTAAATTGATTTGATAAAGCATTACCTTCAACACCGTTTCCAATTTGTGCAGATAAACTTACTTGTTCGCTTCTCCAAACAGAAGAAGGAATATCTAATGATTGAATACCCACATAAGCTTTAATTATTATGTTTTGATTTGATGAAACGACAGGAACATAATTTGAAGCGGAAGCAGAAATATTCCAAGAAGATGTTCCAACAGAAGCAGCAATAGATGGAGTGTATGAACAAACATAAATTCCTGCGCCAGAATGACTAAGCGAAGAAGTGGAAGTTTCTGAACAAACAGCCAAGGCATCCCCAGAAATATCTAAACTTACTAGTTCATTAGTTAAAGGTGTGCCTAAAGCATTCGTGAGATTAGCAGAGAAAACAAGAGTACTATTCGCTCCCGTTTTGAAAACGTCAGACCTGTCTGCGTTTACAAGAAGATTCATCTCGCCGTAGACATCAAAAATGTATGATTGATTAATTGATTGATAATTAGTTTTGTTAAGACGAATAATAACTTCTTGCGAACCTAAAGCAATATTGTCAGGCCAATCAAGACTCAAGTCAATAGTTTCACCTTGAGAAGTGATAGTTCCTGAAACATTATTCTCCGGATCTGCAGTTCTATATACAATCCAATCAACACCAGTAAGAAGAGTTCCGGTTGAAGCAATATTTGAAATATTTACAATTAATTCAGTAGGATAAGTAATTGATGAATTGACACGAGAAACTAAAGACTCATTTACAGGGTCAATAGAGATGTCAGCACTTAATGAAGAGTATCGGTGTAAAGTCCTTGATGAAGATGTCTTTGGAAAATAATTGGTTTTCGTTACAGTCACATTCCACAAATAATCGCCTGACGGAAGAGCAATAGCAGTTGATAAATTACAATAATACGATCCATTACCATAATTATTATTACCATTCAGACAATAACCTGAAGGAAGATTAAAGGTAACAACCGCATCAGAAAGCAGAGCGCCTAATTGATTTTTAATAGTTACTTGGAATAATTCAATATCATCAAGAGTTGAATCATTTGCAGGATGCTGCAAGGCAATATCAAAGTCTCCCTTTACAAGAATTGTTTGTGACGCATTATAAGAAACATAATTTTCTTTTTGAACAGTAATATTCAGCGTGTGATTTCCTAAAGTTTCAGCATCTGCAATTTCAAGCACTTGCGCAATACTTGTAATAGGGAAACTTTCGTTTTGATATAAAAGAGTTGAATCCCAATAGACAGAAACGTTCGTATCACTAATGAGAGTAGATGCATAATTTATATGAGAAACATTCCATGTGAAATCTCCTGAATATACAGAGTTATTATAACGAGCATAAGCAGAGAGAGCGGGTGAGATAGCAAGGTCTGCAGCTAGTTGACGAACAAGAGTGAAATTATTAGAAGAACTTGTGTCAGATAAATAATACGTTCTTGAAGCAGATACGTTCCACAGATAGCTTGCGCCAAGAAGTGAAGAGTCAGGTTCATAGAAACAATAATAATTATTATTAGTAAAACCTGAAGACGAACAACTACCAAGAGGTGTATTAAACGTCATCGTTGCATCAGTTAGAATACTACCATCATCAGCATACGCAGTTGCGTTAAAATAGGAACCAGAAGTAATTATAGTTTCGTTGAGAGGTGAGAGAACTGAAGCTACAATATAACCATAGACATCAAGAGATAAAGTCTCTGAATAATTTGTGAAACCAAATTTCGTTGCAGTCACAGTAATGTTCTGAGCACCTACAAATGTTTCAAAGGAAAGATTGCGTGTGATGCTTGGTTGATCCAAATAAGATGCGTTAAAAATCCCATTTACATAAATAGTAATATTCACATCAGCAAGAGGAGCATCACCACTCACAATATTTGAAATGGAAAGAGTGGTAGTGTTTGTTGCATTGAACCTATACAATTCTGAAAGTGAAAGTGAAAGGTCAGCAGACAAACTATTCACTAAAGATATATAGAGATTATCTGAAGAAGCTGAAAGATAATTTATTTTTTCTGCACTTGCATTCCAAAGATATGAACCTGATGGTAAACCATAATTTTTCTGGAAATGACAGTAATACGTTTGACTTGGAACATCAAATCCAGAAGACAAACAACTACCACCAGCAGTTTCATAAGAGATAGTTGCGCCAGTAACAATAGAACCATTAAGTGAAGTAAGATTTACACGTAAATATTCTGTTCCAACAACCAAAGTATCATTAGCTGGAGAAACCAAAGTAAGATTTAATTGACCATACAAATTATCAAATAAACTTATTGAGAAAACATCTGTTGTTTGCACATTATAGGTTTCTAAATTTGTGAATTGCACATACCAATCATAGGAACCTTCTGAAATTCCCAAATTATTAAGATTAAAGTTACAAAGACCTTGAGACGTTAAAGAGGTTGATGTAGTAAAAGAATCATTCAAGTATAAAGAACAAAAACCAGTTGTGAGAGGAGCATTTGTGGTTGAATCATTTGCTTGAACTTGAATATGAGTCTGAGATACATTAATGTTCACAAGAGTATCATTCTCTGTTAAGACAGAAACAAGAACATCACCGTAGACATCATAAGTAGAATTATACGTGTAAGAAGTGTAACCTGTTTTATTAATAATAAGAGCATAGGAATATGTGCCTAAAGGATACAATGAATATACACTTATATTATGAGTGAGTGCAGAATAATCATAATATGTGGCATTCAAAGAATCATTAATATAGATGTATACTGTTGATTCATTAATAAGCACGCCACCAAAACCAATATTAGAAATATCTAAAGACAAAATATTACTCGAGTTATGACGATATAAAGGACCTGGAAGAGACGGAGTAAATAACAAATCAGCAGACAAACTACTTGTTACATTAAGAAGGCCATTTGATGACAAAGAACTATTTAGATAATTTTCTTTTAACGCAGATGCATTCCAAACATACTGTCCAGTTACCAAAGCATAACTTTTTTGATACTCACAATAATACGTTTGAGAAGAAACGTCATATCCTTCAGTGAGACAACTACCTGCAGGAGTATAGAATGTAACCGTTGCATTATCAACAACATCGTTCGCGCTATTTGTTACATTCACACGAAGCATTTGTACACCTGAAACAATAGTTCCGTTTGCAGGACTTATAATATCAATGCTTAACTGACCAAATAAATTATCAGTTAAAGTAATATCATAAGTTGCTGTTTGAACCGCATCATAATCATCAAGTCCATTAACTACTACAGACCAATTATAATTACCAGTGCTTAAAGCGAGATTTGAAAGATCAAAAGAACAGAGACCTTGAGTTGAGAGAGCGTTTGATGTTTGGATAGAATCATTCATGTATAAAGAACAAAGACCGCCAGAAACATTAGTTCCAAAAACTATATCAACAGCATGCGTTACAATAGAATCTTGAGAAAGAAGAATATTTACTGTAGCGCCGTCTCCACTAAGAACTGAAAGATTGAAAGCACTCTTCAAAGTAAGAATAGTTTGGGAGAGATAATCTTCAAAACCTGTTTTGTTTATAGTAATGTTAAACGTGTGCGTTCCCAAAGGAGTATTTATTCCAAAAGAGACATTGCTTGAAATGCTTGTTTGGTTAAACCAAGAATTATTTAGAACGTCATCAAGATATGTTCGTACTAATGTACTATCTAAAAGAACACCACCACTACCAATATTATCAATGGTGAAAAATAAAGTATTGCTCGCATTATGAATGTATAAAGTTGTTGCTCCAAAACTTAAGTCTGCAGCGATACTGTTAGTAATAGTAATGTACCAATTTTCTGAACTACCATCAACATAACCTACTTTCTCAGCAGACGCGTTCCAAGGATAGGGACCAGAGGACAAAGTATAACTTTTTTGGTATTGGCAATAATATGTTTGTAAAGCCACATCAAATCCTTCAGTTAAACAAGAACCAAGAGGAGTTGAAAAAGTGACAGTTGCATTCTCAACCACAGAACCGTTTGAAGAAGTTACATTTACGCGTAAGAAAATTACGCCTGGAACAACAGAAAGGTTTGCAGGAACTACAGGAACAAGAGTTAAAGAACCATACTGATTCTGAACGAAAGAGGCATTATAAGAGGAAGTGCTACCTGTTCCATAATAAGCGTTTCCAAATTCAATGTACCAAGAGTAATTACCTTCAGAATATTCTTCTCCAAACAAATTAAAATCACAATGCCCACTCGCATTAAGAGAGCTAGTCAAAGCAAGAGAATTATTAATATATAATCTACAGAGACCATCAGTAATTGGAACGGCATCAGTTGTATCAGATACTAAAGCTTTGAAATGAACTGCGCCCTCATCATTGAGATCAACAGTTGAATTGTTTGCTGTGAGAGAACTTACTAGGACAGCGTGTTTATTGACAAGAGGTTCACCGTAAATAATTGAAGTATTTGCTTTCTCACTCTTATTATGAGTTGCATTAAAATCATAATACTCATATCTATATGCAGTAAAAAGCGACCAAGAAATATCAGTCGTATGATTGAAACTAATAATTGCAGGTGTGGAAATGCTCGTTACGTTTTGTATCGTCCAAGAACCATCAATTAAAGTAAGTAGCGAAACAGAAACA
>CAZFEG010000067.1:0-5430 GCA_964517565.1 uncultured Methanosarcinales archaeon | reverse complement strand
AGCACAACACCAAGATATAAGTATTTCAGTTGTAGGAATAAACCTTGACACTTTAGGTCTAGAAATGGCAGAAGATATAGTTGATATGAGTCAAGGAAATCTTTATGCGGTACAAGACTTGAAAGACGTTGGCGGAATAATTATTGCAGATTATGCGCAGCTACAAAATAAATAATTTTTTTTGAAGTTTTAAATAATTGCACGAGGTTTATTTTTTTCTTGTCTTTAAAATACTATCATGCATTTCTCTCGTTTCTTTTTCGTCTTAAGTTCTTGCAAAGCTTCTTCAAGCATTTCGCGAGTAACCTTCTTTCGACGTCTACGAGGATCGATAATAAAATATTTATCTTTCTCTTGAGATTTTTTATACACAACAATATACTTAGAAGTTGATTTTGTACCGCGAAGACGACCAGCATTTACGCGAACAAGAATAATTTTTTCTTTGAGAAGCAAACTATCAATATAATTCACATCAAAATCCCTCTCAACAATAAGAATATTTTCTTCGTCACATTTATTTTTATACTTATCAGAAATTTTTTTAGCGAGTTCTATCTGTTTTTTAGTATATCGTTTGAAACGATAATCAGGATATGTATATTTAACATCTTCAATAATAATTTTTGGTTGTAAATTATGTTTCTTTGCATAAAGTGCAAGACCAAAAACGGAAGAAGCCCTTGTAGGTAAGATAACAGTTTGTAACCAAATGTCAAGCTCGTTATCTTCATTAGCTTCAAACTCATTATCAAAATAATTAAGAATACAAAGTAATGCAGAAGCAGCGCCAGTATAGTTGGTTGTTTGTTTATATGACTCAAGAATCATGTAAATAATGAACAATTAGGCGTTTTTAAATCTTTTGGAAGATAATTTGGACAGTTTTCGTTATTCGCTTCTTTTTTTTCTTTTTTCTATATTTGTGCATCTCTGAACGAAAACTTTATAAACATAAATCCTTATAATTTGTAGTATCTCTTCACAAAAAGGGTAAAAAGAGGTTTTAAGATGAAATTATTTGGATCACATAAGACAAGAAGCCGAAGCGCTTCTATGCAACTTTCAATTAACGCGATTGTTATACTTGTTCTCGCAATGGCAATTCTAGGATTAGGACTAGGAATTGTTAAAGGAATATCAGCAAAAAAAGATACTTTACTAGATTTTGATGTACCTTTAGATCAAACTGCTGATGCAACAAATCCTATAGCAAATATTGATGAAAATTGGGATATGCGTCAAGGAAAAGAACTACAAGTTGGAGCAAGTTTTTATAATTCTCTAACTTCCACATGCCTTAGTCCTGGAGCTGAAGTAAATGTTTCATGTGATGATGCTACTGGAACATTTACCTATTTACAAAAACCACAACCTGTTAAAACTGGAGAACCAGGTATGGTAAAAGCAAGAATTACTGCAAATGATTTTACTCCTGGAAGTTATGCTTGTTCATTCCAAATAGTCTGTGAAAAAGATGATGTGGATGTAATGATCGAAAGTGAAACAATTTTTATTGATATGATTTAGAGGTGAAATAAAATGGCAAAACAAAAACGACACTTATCAAAAAATCAAGAATTTGACATTATGAAATTAGTCCTAGACAAATTTCTTTTGTTAGGAGTACTTATCATGGTCTTTGGGCTTGTACTTATCGTAGGAACTACACAAAACTTTTTTATGGGATTTGCAGTACTTGTAACAGGAGTGATATTAATGATAATCTTTGCAATGATTTTAGTAAAAGAATATCATTTTTTACAAAACTAATTTTAATTTTTTGATGTGAACTCCTATGATGAACCGTAAAGCATTTGAATTGTCTATTAATATGCTTGTGGTAATCATCTTAGGACTTGTTCTTATGGGTGTGGGAATACTCATGTTTTCTCAAGCCTATGGTAAAGTTTCTAAAATACAGGAAGACGTGAATTCTCAATCAGAACAACAGTTACAACAACTCCTTCTCAAAGATGTGTTAGCAGTTCCTTTTGCAACAAAAGATGTGAAACGAGGAGAGAATGCCGTATTTAATGTTGGTCTAAAAAACGAATTAGGTGTGGCGAAGAACTTTAAGGTTTTAGTTGCGTATAGGGGTTCGTCAGCTTATGATTCGATTGATGATCCTTTCCGTCCTATGCAAAATAATTATTATTTGGAAGATTTACAAGATAATGATGCTTGTTCTGTTTCAGGAGAAATTCCTCTTGCAGCTGAAAATTGCGGACAAGAATGGGTTTTAATGAGCTCTCAAGATGAAGCTTTCATGCTTGAAAATAACAAGCAAGTATATTTTCCAATAAATATTCAAGTTCCAAAAAACGGGATGGATATATTAGGAAATGATGTTGGTTTGAAAAAAGGACAATACATATTCAACCTTTATGTTTGTACAACAAATACTTCTACTTCTGCTGCTGCTTGTGAATTTGATGAATCACCACCTCCTAAGATAATAAACCAATACGCAAGCACAAAACAACTTATTCTCAATATTAAATAGTTGGGTTTCCGTACTGCGAAAGATTATTCTCGCTCTGCTCGAAAAGATATCATGCAATGTGATTGATTTTACACAGAAATACTGCGTAAAATACATTGCATTTAGTTTTGTTTCAAGGCAGTACTTGCTGGGTGCGTGTTGTTGTTGTAGTTGTTGAACGTATTAAGATGGTTCTTTCTCACTAAGCAAATTTATAAACAGTTGAAGGTTTTTATTCTTTGAAATGGTTAATTTCTGGAAAGTAGTGGATAGTGTCATTTATGAAGCGGATGTTATACTTATGGTAGTTGACGCTCGAATGATTGAACAAACACGAAATCTAGAAATCGAACAAAAAGTATCTGCTGCAGGAAAAGAACTCATAACAGTCATAAACAAAGCGGATTTAGTAGATAAAAATCTACTTGAACCATACAAACAAAAATTACATCCTTGTACCTTTGTTTCAGCACAAAAATTTTTTGGAATGACAAAACTACGACACCTCATTCTTCGTTATGGGAAAGGTGATCAAATTGTAGTAGGTGTTGTAGGTTATCCAAATACGGGAAAATCAAGTGTCATAAATGCACTTAAAGGACGAAGCAGTGCGGGAGTCTCTCCAAAAAGTGGCTTTACAACAGGACGTCAAGAAATAAAAGTAGATAACAAAATCAGAATAATTGATACACCTGGAGTTCTTGCACAATCAGATGAAAAAACAAATGAAATACTCACGATAACTGCATCAAGAACAGAAGTAAAAGACCCAGATATTGCAGCATACAAACTCATAGAAATACACAGATCAAAAATAATAGATCACTATAACTTATTCGATCAAGGCGAAGACGAAGAAGCAATTTTAGAACAAATAGCTATGCGTCTTAACAAAAAATTAAAAGGCGGAAAACCTGATTCTCTAACTGCAGCAAAAATGCTTCTTCAAGAATGGCAGAAAGGAAAAATACGACTTCGAGAACCTCGTCCTGAACGATAAATTTATAAACTCATTTCTTCAATTTCTATCAATGGTGAAGGGTCAAGTAACAATCTTTGTAATTGTAGGTTTAGCAATTCTTATTGGAGTTGGAGCATTCTTATTTTTTACAGTAAATAGTACTGCGCCGACAGGAGAAGGGTTACGTGACAATCCTGAAGTAAGTCCTCTGATTAGAGAATGTGTTCAAAGATCACTCATACAAGCAAGACCAACACTTGCAATGCAAGGAGGGTATATTGTTGTACCTGAACCGCAATCAGTAATAGAAGGAATAGCGATACCTGTACTTTCAGAAGAAATACAATTCTCAACACTTGAAGAACAAATAGAACTCTTACTTGACGCAGGACTCTATACCTGTGTCCTTGCAAAAGAATTTCCGGGATTTGATGGAGATGTCTTTGAAAAAGTACGTTCAGAAGCGCATTTTATAGGAGACTATGTTCGAGTACAAATAAACTATACATACAATCAAGAAAATTATGAATTGATGGCAGAAGAAAAGATGTACCTACTTGAACCAATAACTATAGCGAATAAAGTTATTAAAAGTAATCTAGCGACAGGAAATAATTATGTACCAATAAATGGAATAAAAACACTGTATAATGTTACAATTGAGTATATACCTTATGGTGACGCTACAGTATATTACCTAGAAAAAGATGAGGGCTACTTTGCATTTGCAATGTATAATTGATTAAAAAAAATGAAACAAAAAATAGTTTTAGTATTTATGATTCTTTCTCTAGTATTAGTAAGTCCATTAGTCTTTGCAGAAGGAGAAACATCTGATCCTCTACCGATAGAGACTGCATTTACTGCAACACAAATTCTTGCACTACAAGAACGCGTACGAGAAAATTATATGGCTCTTTCATGTATTGCTGCAAGCGATAATGGGCGAATGAAAGTGCATCTAATTGGAACATCTGTAATTGAAGAAGTTCTTCGAGAACAATTAGATTTAATGAATTATGAAGGTCTGATTAATTTATATGATTATTATATTCATGAAATAGCTTTTTGTGATCCTTCTTCCGTTGATGTGTCTTATTTTTTTATGTCTTGGCCAGATAATTATATGTATGATATGTATCTTCTTGATCAAGTCTATGATACGCTGAATGCGAACTTTTTTTATTTTGAAAACTTCGATGTTGTTTCAAGAACTCCTGAACTTGGTGAGTTAAGTGATGAAGAACTTACGATTACTGAATTTTATGTTGTTTCTTTGATGCTTTTAGTTAAAGAAAATCCGGAAAATCTTAGATGGCTTACTCGAGAACAATTATCTGTTATAATGTATACTGAACCAGAATTGTTAACTGAAATATTTGTAGAGTTACCTGCCAATCAACAACTAGATATACTTCTTACTTATTTTGAACGTAATATTGATTTTGGTGGCGCACTTGCTTTTAGTGAACTATCAACATGTGATTCAAACTGGAATCATTATTCTGCAGAGGATGCTAACTCTTATGGTTTAAGTTATAATGATCTTTCTTCAGCAGGATCGAACTGTATAACTGCTTTTGAAAAAGAATTATTTTTCCCACAAACAGAAGATGCAGTGCTTGGACCTTTATCTAAACAAATTAAATTTTCTTCTTCAGGGTTTTCTGAATTGGGAAAAACTGATACAGCCTACGTTTTTGTGAATAGTATAGATTACGGTCTTGCTTTAGTTGCTTATGATTGGTCTGAAGGTGGTTCTGAAGATGAATTTATAGAATTAGTATCTCATAATCTTAATACAGGATCAATTGATAAAATTCGTTATATTTATTTAGGTTTAGAAAATATGCCTTTAGAATATGCTAGGTTAAGACATTCTGAAGGTCAACACCTTATATATTCTTACTCAAAAGCTGATGATGTTTTATTAGAATTTGGACTTTCGATTCATGAAAAGAATGTTCCTAAATTAACCTTTACA
>CAZFEG010000066.1:0-5491 GCA_964517565.1 uncultured Methanosarcinales archaeon | reverse complement strand
ATTCGTCTTTTGAATAATTGTTGCTTTTCACACCCCGTCCTTCAGGTCGCGGGTGTTTATGCCATTCACGGTACAACAATTTTGACGAATTTTCATGATATTCTTGAGAAAGTAATCAAACCTCTTCATTTAAAGAAATTTCGAGTAGTTACAAGTGCATTTCATATGAAAAGATGTTTAGAAATATATGAAAAGATTTTGGGTGATGAGTTTGAAATACTTTCTGAGAAGACGTTTTGTAAATTGGATATTGAACCTTTATTGATTGAACGAGTTTCTAAAAGAGAAGAAAGTTCTCTTGAGGCATTCAGATCTCAGTTTGGCGATGTGCAAAAAGGTGATATGGTTGCATTTGAAACAAGTTTGTATACAAAACATCGGTTGTATTCTGAACTCCCTGAAGATGAGAAAATAAGATTTTATACTTCTTAATTTTTTTTGAGCACAACATTTATAAATAACTAGACATTTGTACATGTTAATAAGTGTATTCTTAACACATTAATATGTAAGTATAGTATAGCAGGGTGGCTATTTTGGATGAATCAAAAATATTAAAAACAGGTACTACTACTGTTGCGATTGTCTGTAAAGATTCAATAATTCTTGCAGCAGATACAAGAGCAACAGCAGGACATTTAATTGCGGATAAAGCAATTGACAAAGTTATAAAAATAAACGATACTATGGCTATGACCATTGCTGGAAGCGTTTCTGGAGTGCAGATGTTAATAAAACATATTCAATCAGAATTACGACTGAAAAAGATAAAATCTGGCCGTGAAGCTACTGTTCGAGAAGCAGTAAATCTACTTCGAAATTGGATTTATGGAATAATTCGACGACCAAGTATGATGCCAGACATTACTCATTTCCTTTTTGCAGGAACTGATAGTCACGGATTACATTTATACAATCTCACACCAGATGGAAGTTTATTCGAAGAAAAAGAATACACTTTCAGTGGTTCTGGAAGTCCTTACGCACTTGGTGTACTCGAAAGTGTATACAAAGAAGGCATGTCTCAAGAAGCAGGTGTTGCATTAGCAGAAAAATGTATTGATGTTGCAATTCAAAGAGATAGTGCAAGTGGAAATGGAATTAATGTATATGCAATTAACAATGATGGCGTAAAAAAAGTTCTTGAAAAGCGTGTAAACACTCATCTTCAATAAATTTTATTTTATTTTTTACATGTATTCTTGGGAACTTTACATCACAAAAACCTTTTTATTTTTGTGATATTAATCTTTTTTACACATAATAAAAACTACAGTGTACACAATTAATCTATAAGATACAATAAACAAAATATCTTACAATATATATCTAAAAAAACAATTTGAGTTGAATGGCTATGGTCGCAGAAATAATAAAGGAAATCTTAAAAATTATTCCAAAAGAAAAAATCACTTCAGCAGGTTTTGAAGCTGCAAATATCGTTCTTTACACAAAAGATGAAGCCTTCTTCAAAGACGATGGTGGTATTGTTCGTATAGCTGTAGGAAAAGTAAAAAAAAGAATAGAATTACGACCAGATCCTTCGCTATGCCTTGGCCTTGAAGATGCAGAAAAGATCTTGAGAGAAATGATACCTGAAGAAGCAGGTCTAGGAGATATGACTTTTGATTCACAACGTTCAGTTGTTATATTGGAAGCAGAGAAACCAGGACTTGTAATTGGTAAACGGGGAGAGTTACTCATGCAACTAAAAGCAAAAACTTTTTGGGTACCTCAAGTTAAACGAAAACCACCAATTAGATCTCAAATTATTGAAAATATTCGAAGCGTACTCTACGAAAATTCAGATTATAGAAGAAAATTTCTTAACAAAATAGGAGAAAGAATATACAGTGGTTTACTTCGACCAAAAAAAGAAGAATGGGTACGACTCACTTATTTAGGAGCTGCACGCCAAGTAGGACGATCATCAATACTACTTCAAACACCAGAATCACGAGTACTTTTAGATTGCGGTTTAGATCCATCATCATTGGAAGGAGTATATCCTTTACTAGAAGCTCCAGAATTCAGAATAGAAGAATTAGACGCAATAATTATTTCACACGCACATATTGATCACTGTGGTTTTTTACCATATCTCTTCAAGTTCGGTTATAGAGGCCCAGTTTATTGTACACCTCCAACAAGAGACATTATGAGTCTGTTACAATTAGACACAGTAAAAATAATGGTTATGGAAGGACGCGAACCGCTCTATACAAGTGAAGAAGTAAGAGAAGTTGTAAAACATACTATAACTGTAGGTTATGAAGAAGTAA
This sequence comes from uncultured Methanosarcinales archaeon, assembly GCA_964517565.1. GTDB lineage: Archaea > Nanobdellota > Nanobdellia > Woesearchaeales > SKGA01 > SKGA01. The sequence continues at coordinate 3,209 of CAZFEG010000066.1, read as the reverse complement.
CAGATATCACACCAGACGTGAGACTCACATTCTACAACGCAGGACATATTATGGGAAGTGCTATGGTGCACTTAAACATAGGAAATGGCCTACATAACATGCTCTATTCAGGAGATATAAAATATGCAAAGACGAGTTTATTAGCTCCAGCAATCACCAGTTTCCCTCGATTAGAAACACTTATGCTAGAAGGAACGTACGGTTCAAGAGATGCAATACTGCCTCCAATGAAAGATCAAGACAAATATGTCGGAGACCTCATTAAAGAAACAATCAAGCGAGGAGGAAAAGTTCTTGTACCAACACTAGGAACTGGTAGAGGACAAGAAATGATTGTTATAGTTGAACGAATGATTCGGGAAAAACTCATACCAAACATACCAATATACATTCACGGAATGGTTTGGGACATTAACGCAATCTATACAGCATATCCTGAATACTTAGTAAGTAATGTGAGAAGTCAAATATTTCATAAAGATAATAATCCCTTTCTTGCAGAAAATATTAAGCGAGTTGGAAGCAATAAAGAGAAACAAGAACTTATTGATAGCGACGAACCATGCCTTATTCTGGCAACAAGCGGAATGCTTGTAGGAGGATCAAGTGTGGATTATCTCAAACAACTTTGTGAAGACCCTAAAAATACTTTATTATTTTCTTGTTATCAAGCAGAAGGATCTCTTGGGAAAAGAATACTTAACGGGGAAAAAGAAATAAGCTTTGCAAACGGAAGTAATAGACCTGATAGTTACACAATAAAAATGCAAGTATCAAGAATAGAAATTTCCGCACACGCAGATAGACGAGAACTTATGTCATTTGTAGCACATTGTAATCCTCGACCAAAAAAGATTCTTATAAACCACGGAGAACAATCTAGACTCATGGATTTAAGCAGTAGTATACATAAATCTTTTAGAATAGAAACGATTGTTCCAAGGAATTTGGATAGCGTAAGAATACGATAGATATTTTCATATTTTTCTTTTTTTCTTATTGTGATAAATTATTTCGATACAATTTTTTTCTCTGTTTCCTTTATTAATCCTTATAAACAATGTTTTTATTTTTCTATTTTCTATGCTTGGAAGTGACAGCTTCTTGCCTAAATATTGTGCTTCTTGCTATTTTTTTTCTTTGAGTTTAAGTCACCCATTCTTATTGATTATATTGTTTGGACTATGTTTTTCAAAACAAGGTTTAGAAAATAACAGTGTTTATATATGTGGTTGATTAAAAAGATTATTGTGTGAGGTGTTGATTTTCAACATCTATTTTTGTAAGTAATGGAAGTGAGAAAAAGTGACCCAAATCAGTTATAAAGCAAAAATGCAAAATAAATCTTTACGTTCTTTTTTTAATGAAGAGGAAGAAGACGAAGAATAAGTCCCCCCGACAAATTCTTCTTTCGTCTTTTCCGAGTCATTCATTATACAGTCTATTTAGTTTCTACCTGTAAGGGTCTACAAAACACCTTCTAAAATGGCTGTTTAATGAGTAAAACTTAAAAAGACCTTCTTATTTCAAAAGCCCAAACAAAAATAATTTATAGAGTTGATACTTATGACTGAAAATATTATAAAAAAAGGAAATTTCGTACAAGTACACTACATTGGAACCTTTGAAGATGGATCTGTTTTTGATACCTCTGATGGGAAAGACCCTCTAGATCTTCTAGCAGGACAAGGAATGCTTATTAAAGGATTTGACGACGCTCTTATTGACATGAAAGAAGGCGACGAAAAAGAAATTGATTTAACGCCTGAAGAAGGATATGGAGAACGAAAAGCCGACCTTCTCAAGAAAGTACCTATTTCTGAACTTGGAGATGACGTTAAACCTGAAGTTGGAATGATGCTCGGTATAAAAGCACCAACAGGACATGTTTTTCCAGCTACCATTACTAAAGTAGAAGAAAAAGAAATTGAATTAGACGCAAATCATCCTTTAGCAGGAAAAAAGTTACACTTCAAAATGAAAATAGTGTTAACAAGAGAACCTACTGAAGAAGACTTGAAGAAATTTCAACCAAAATCTTGTTCAACAGAAGGTTGCGGCGACTGCAGTAGTTGTTAAGAAATCACTACTTTAATTTGTAACATAGATATATAATTTATTTTATTTTTTCTTTCTTTAATGAAATTTGCCAAAGTACAAGATTCTGTGCTTCTGTTTCTTTATTCTCCAAAACGAGAAGTAGTAAAAAGTCTTGCTTTAGGAATTACAACAAGTGCTTTAGCAGCATATTCTTTTGAATCATTTTCAAGCACATTATTTTTTGGATTTACAGGTTTTTTAACGCAACACTTTCAATTTGTGCGAACAAAAACTTGGAAAAACTTTTTGAACGAATTTATTCCTTCTGCAGAACCTGAGCATAAAACTTTTTCTTGGAAACACTTGGGTTTAGCAACAGGACTTCTTCCACTTCTTTACTTAAGAGACCCAAATATTTTAGACACAACAAAGGAATCAATCCACGCATTAGAAAATGTAGTATCCACATATGTACTTCCTTCAAAAAATGAGTTACAATCAATAATTCAAACAGGATTAAAATTAATTTTATCAGGAAAGATTTTTCACATGTATATACAACAAGGTTCCTTTCTCAATTCCAAATCTATGCTTGAAATAATAAAACATCCTCGCACTTCCACATTATCAGTTTTACATCCTTCACTAAAAAAAAGAAAAGAATATATGAAAAAAATGACTGCTTTTGATTCACTCAATTCTTTAAATTATTTTGCACACTCTTTAAAGTCATCTGAAGGAGCTGATGCCTCTGCGTTTCTTGTAGAAAACTATTTTTGGAAAGATGCAAAACTTCCTTCTTTTCATTATTCAATGCGTTATAAAATGGCCATGGCTTATCACTGGAGAAAAACACCTCTTTTACATCAAACAATAATGTCTACTCTATTCAAATTAGACTCAAACTATACTAACTATTTATTCGACAAAACTCTTCTTGAAGCAAAAGAAAGTGGAGATTTAGATACGTTAAGTTTACTTGCTCTTTGCAAAGAGAAACAAGATTCTCTTGCTGCAAAACTTTTCTGGAAAGAATTAGCACTCGAAACTTTGCGCCAAGAAGATTCTTTAGATAAAAAACTTTTTGGAGGAGGAACCACAGGCGTATATGTACCCCAACAAAAAGGTAAGAAAAAAGATGCTTTGCGACTTGTTATAGGGATAAAATC
>CAZFEG010000065.1:0-5533 GCA_964517565.1 uncultured Methanosarcinales archaeon | reverse complement strand
CTTTTATTGCTTTTGTAAAACCTTCTTGATATTGTTCTTTTAGGAATGGTTGAATAAGTAGTTTTTTTCTAACATCGGATAAATCTTTAAATGGTATTCTTATAAGGTGTTCAAGCGCACCTTTTTGTGTTCGCTCCTCATCCAAGAAATACCATCCAGTCCCGAAGGATTGCATTTTTGTTGGTTCTCCTTTATTTTTTGCACTTTCATAATATGTTTTTACTAAATTATTTCCTAGAAGTTGATTATTTGTTTTATACCATTTTTCATAATATTTTATAAATTCTTCAGGACTTAGATTTTTTTCTTTTAATTGTGAATTGTAATTTACTTGAACATGTGCTTTAACATATTCATCATGAGGGGGTATAATATTTAGAAATGATAATGTGTTGTATAGTGCTTCTAACTCGTCAATTGATTTAACCATTCTGAGCGTTATTTTTCCGCCGAAGGCCAGTATCTTGTTTTTTTGTTTTTTTGTTTCTTTTGGTTTTTTTGTTTCTCGTGGTTCTTGCATTGTTGTATGTTTAAGGTATAAGCTTGCTAAAGTTCTAAAATTTAGGTATTGAATGAAACTACCTAATCTTTCGTTGGCTTTTGTTTGATATTCTGGTCTTATAAAACTTCTACCGAGATCCATAGTATTTGGAAGAATTTCTTCGAGATATCTTGGTAATAATTTGAACACTTCTGTAATGGCTACATCTTCAGGTTTTGTAGTTTCATCAGGTATAAAATATCTATATCCTCCCTCAAAAATTACTTTGTCATTATGTACAAGTTCATCTTGATTTAAAATAAGAAATGATTTGTATGGTTTTTCTCTTCGTAAATCGTGTTCATCCCAGTCTAGTTTTCCAAGTCCTAAAGACATATTTTGTTTTTCGAAAGCTTCTTGTCTGAGTCTCGCACATTCTCTAACAATTAATGGTGATTGATTGAAATCTGTAGATATAGCTATGTGGCCGAGTTTATCACCTTGACCAGGATAAATTGCCAGAATTTATACTTTTTCAGGATTATTTAAATCAGAAATTATTCTTTTTTTTGTATCAGTGTCCATTGAATTAAGCAGATTATAACTTTCTTTTTAAAGTTTTGGACAAACTGGCCTTGTCTAGAAAGGACTAAAAAGCTTCTATTGAAGAAGTTCTTTAAGTTTTGCAGATAATTCACTTATTAAAACTCTTGTTTGTTCTCCTGTGTTTCTGTCTCGAACAGTTACTGCTTGATCTTTTTCTAAAGTATCAAAGTCGTAAGTTACACAAAATGGAACTCCTATGCTGTCTGCTCGTAAGTATCTTTTCCCAACACTTCCTGATTTGTCATACAGTAGAATAAACTCTTTTTGTAGTTCTTTGTAGAGTGCGTATGCGTGCTCATGTAGCTTATTGGTTAGTGGTAGAACTGTTACAGGAATCGGTGCCATATTGTATGGTAGTTTTAATGTTGTTTTTCCTTCTTCTTTATCTTTAAATTCGTAGAATAAATCAAGGAGCGCGTATGTTGGTCTGTCTGTTCCAAATGCAATTTCTAAGATATGTGGTGTTTCTTTTCCACCTTCTTGTTTTGGCGCAATTAAATCAACCTTACTATGTTTACTATGTGTTGTTAAATCGTAATCTTTTCTATCATGTACGCCACACATTTCTGTCCATCCAAATGTTGTAAGATTTATTTCTAAGTCCCACGCGTCTTCTGCATAGAATGCTAATTCTTTTGGGTTGTGTTGTCGGAATCGCATTTTTTCTTTTGGAATTCCCATACTGATAAATAGTTTGTATGCTAATGTTAATGTCCATGCATATGCTTGATTCTTGAGATTGCCTTCTGTAATTGCTTGCTCAGGAGTCATGAATTTTTCATCCCAGTTTCCTAGTTGTGCTTCGTGAGTCCAAAGAGGTAATTGCATATCTTTAATTTCATAATAGCGTTCAAAGTTTTGTTTTTGTTCTTTGAATAAAAATAATTGTCCTTCTGCTTGTGTAAATTCTCTCATTCGCAACATGAACTGTCTTGGACTAATTTCGTTTCTGTATGCTTTTCCTATTTGAAATATTCCAAATGGTAATTTATCTCTAAAGAAATTAACATATCGTAAGAATGGAAGGTATGATGTAGTTGCAGTTTCTGGTCTATTATATGCTTCTCTATCCAGTCCTATGGTTGTTTTCATCATAAGATTATGTTCTTTTATTTCTGGTACGAAGTCTTCTCCTGAGTTTGGACTTTTGATATTGTTTTTTGCAATGATTGCGAGAAGTTCAACGGGTGTTGCACCATCTAACTGAAGGCCGTCGGTTGAGAGTTTATTTGCATGGAAAAATTCTTCAATGATATTGTCTGCTCTGAAAACATTTCCTTTCACATCTTTAATGAGTGGATCGGTAAATCCTCCTAAATGTCCTGATGCTTCCCATACTTCTCGTTGCATGACTGTTGGACATTCTACTTCAAAGAATGTTTCTTGAGAAAATACTTTTCGTATTGCTCCTTCAACTTTATTTTTTACAAGTTTTCCTAGTGGTCCATAATCAAAAAATCCTGCTAATCCGCCGTATATTTCTGGTGATGGTCCGTAAACGAAACCTCTATCTTGTAGATAACTTGTAAGTTCTTTTAGTTGTTGTTTGGAGTCTTTTACCATGCTGTTAGGCTAGAGTTTTCTTATATTTATAAAGATTTAGTTCGCAGCATGAATATTTTATGCCTTATTCGTGACTAAATTGTAGGAAATAAGTAATTGCTATTTCCGTTTGTTTTGAACTAATTTACAAACATTTTTATAGATTCGTGTTTTTTCTCACTTAATAATGGATAACAATCACGATTCTTCTGACGTTTCTCAGCTAAATGCTGATAAAGATTTAATGCTTTCAGAGCTTGATAGTATTAAAACTGAGCTAGATGCCCTTATGAAAGATAGTGAAACAGCTGAATCGAAACCTTCTCCTTCGGTAAATGTGCCTTCTCCAAATATTTCTTCTATTTTTGGAAACTCTTATTTGATTGTGGGGATTTTATTTCTCATAGTCTTTTTTTCCGCTGCTCAATCAAACATCATTTTTCTTAGAGTAATTGCTTCAGTTTCTTTTGCTATTGCTGCTGTTGCGCTTATTCGAGTCCTTGCTGATATTATGTATAGTAAGAGATCCTCGAGTTTTGAACTTCTTGTAGGTGGCGCTATTGCTCTTATTTTAACTTTGAGTCTCATGTATTTTTGGACACAAATTTTAGAACCTTTCAAATTAGTACTTTTCTGGATCCTTCTTGTTTTACTTGCAATAAATGCTTTTTTCTATATTTTGCATGCTTACTTTGGTTATATTCAACGCAAAGGAGAAACTGAAACTGCAGTTACTGGTTTAATTCTTATTATTAGTTGTATTATTGCTCTTGCAACATTTGCTTATGGTCATGTTCTCCTTTATGTTCTTTTTGTGGTTGTTATTGCTCTTTTTTGCAAGGCGACTATCGATTTTTCTAAGAGATTTCGTGTAAAAAAATTAGTGTAGGAGAGAAAGCATATAAACAGTACTTCACTTTACTCTTTAAGTAGGGGTTTTATTTCTATGTTTACTTTTTTACGATAAAAATGGCAGGTTTAGATGATATATTGGATTTTGAAGAGGCTTTACTACGTCGATCTGATGTTTCTTCTGCTGCTAAAGAATTAATTCGTCAATTCTCTTCTACTCAAGCAAAGTATGTTGCTGATTTAGAATTTTCTGAAACAAGATCAAATTTAATTATTGATTCAATGAAAGATCCAGTTATTCGGATAACGAAATTAGGCGTAATATCTTTTGCTAGTGCGGGGGTTAAAGCGTTTTCAGGTTATGAACCTGCTGATTTAATTGGAACTAATATCTTTAATTATTTTGCATCTGAACAAGATGCTAAACGAGGGTTTAAAGCAATAAAACATGCTTTAAATACATCTCAAACGCAACAAGAATTTGAATATATGTTTGCTCCTGCATCCGGAGAATCATTTCCTGTTGCACATACATCGAATATACTTCGTGACGCTTCTGGTCTTGTTGAAGGATTTCAACTTTCATTACGAAACATTTCTGCTCATAAAAAACTTGAACACGCTTCAAAAGAACGTATCAAAGAACTTAAAGGACAATCTAATTTGCAAACACTCATTTCTGAAGCAACTTCATTTACTGACTTAGCAGTGCGTTTTGCTAAAGAAATACTTCCTAATAGTATGGCTTTTCCTGAATTTATTCATTCAGCGATTGAATTAGACGGAAAGCATTATGTTACTTGTCATGATCATCTTCCTGGAGATTTACCTTTTGCTTTATCAACACCTATACTTGTTAAGAATATTCCTCGAGGAAAATTTGTTGTTGGTTATCTTGAAAATAAACCTTTTGAGGAAGGTTTTGAACAAGGTTTTATTGATGGTTGCGGGTTTCTTTTAGGAAAATTTGTTGAACAGTCTGAATCGTATGCTGAATCAAGGTTTGCAAAGGAAGATGCTAGAATAGCAAAACAAGCAAGAAAAACATTCCTAGAAACATTATCTCACGAATTAAGAACTCCTTTAAATGGTATACTTGGTTTTGCAAGTATTGTGCATGAAGAATCAAAATTATTGACGGATGATGTTATTCGTGATTCATTTCTTGAATATACTGACATCATTAAAGAGGGAGGTTCTCAACTTTTATCTCGCATAAAAAATATTCTTAATTATACAAGTCTTTCTTCAGATAACTCTGATTTAAATATTACTACTGTTAATGTAGGATCTCTTATCAACACTCTTATTGGTAAATATTCTTCTATGGCTGCAGAAAAAAATATATATTTTCGAAGTGATTTAGAAAATGATAGTCTAATTCAAGCAAATGAATTTGGAATGGTTTCCGTAGTAAATAATTTACTTGAAAATGCGATATTATATACTTTTGATGGTGGTGTAACAATTAAAACATACACTGAGAATAATGCTCTTAAACTTAGAATTTCTGATACTGGTATCGGAATGGCTGAAGAATATCTTTCTGGTGGTTTGTATGAACCATTTTCTCAAGAGAGTGAAGGATATTCGAAGAAACATCAAGGTATGGGTTTGGGAATTTCCATTGCAAAATTATATCTTGAAAAACACAATTTTCCCATCTTTATAGAGAGTACTAAAGATGTAGGAACAGAAATAATAATTACTTTAAAAAATAATTCCAATGAGGTATTAAAATACTAATGATTAAAGAAATAAAAAACGAAAGAAAAAACATTTTGGTTGTCGAAGATAATGTTCCTAGCAAAAACCTTATCAACGCATTTTTTAAAAATGAATCAAATTATACTTTGCATTTTGCAAATTCTGTGAGTGTTGCAAAAGAAGTTCTTGAATTTGGTTCAATTGATGGAATACTATTAGATATTGCCTTATCTGGTCGTCAAAGTTTGGATGGTTTAGATCTAGCAAAATTTGTTCGTAATCATGATACTTATAAAAATATTCCAATTATTGCAACAACAGCTTATGCACTAATGGGCGATAAAG
>CAZFEG010000064.1:0-5570 GCA_964517565.1 uncultured Methanosarcinales archaeon | reverse complement strand
CTATAGTCTATTGTTTTTGTTGTCATACCAGGGAATAATCCGCTAATTTGACCGACAATTTGTGATTGTGCTGCTGCACAGTCATTGCATCGTTCATCGTTAAGAACTATAAGTTCAAATTTATATGGTTCAGGAATATTATCACATGCTGATGGTCGTTCTCCAGTAAATGCATTACAAAATGCTCTTTTGAAATCGGTTTCTCCACGTCCACCACTATACATTACTCCATCTAAGAGAATTGTAGGACTTCCTGTCGCGCCTGCTGCTGTTGCTTTTGCAGCTGATGCTTTAAGTAATTCTTTACCTTGTTCTCCTGTAAAGCATGTTTCAACTGCATCTACATCATAGTTTAATTCTTCTGCACATGTTTTCCAGTTTCCTGGTATTGCACTTGAATCTTTGTTCATACAAAGAACTAAATCAAGAAATTTTGTTTCATCAACGTCTCTTGCACAAAGTTGTGCAATATTACCATCAGTTTCTGGTTGTCCGTGTAAACTTTTAAATTCTCCATTTCCAAGATCTGTTACTATATATTCAACTTGTAAATCGAAGTTTTCTTCACCAATGTCTTGGATTGCAGCAAACATCGTGTCTTCTGCTTGTACACCGTATGGACATTGACTCATTACATAAATTTCAAGTGGGAGTGCGCCTTCAATTGTTTCAAGACCCATATTAAATCCGTGGGTAGTCCAAGAAAGTACGAAAAGTACAAGAAATATTGCTGTTGTAACTTGCCATATCGCGGCGTTTCCAGTATTTTGTTTATTTGCTGTCTTACGATGACTTTTATGATCACCACTTATTTTTTTTGAATGAGATTTTGTCATTTTATTAATTCCCTCTTATGTTGTGATAATTTGCAATCTTGTTATTTTATAAAGTTTGTGATAGATGCGCTTTATTAACTCCTGTTAAGCTATTGGTAGTTTAGGTATTTATATTCTTGCAGCCTTGTCCCAAAAGGTATAATATACTGATAAGAAATTACTATGCAAACAACAATCTCAAGTCAGTATGAAATAAAGTTACATGAACAAATTATTAAACTTTGCCATTCTATAGAATTATCGCTTCACGATAACATTTTAGGCAGTAAAATTTATACTAATTACCAGCGTGTTGCGCTGATTGTGCTTTTTATGCGTAGCCAAGAAGCACTCAGGAAGTTCACATCAGAGCTTGTTGAGAGTAAGTGGCCAAGATGGTTGGCCTTAAAGAATTAGTTAGTAAGTCAACTCTTAATCGTTGGATTAAAAAGTTTGATCTTGCTAAATTAATATGCTTACTAACAAAAACAGTGGCTTATAAAAAACCGTCTTTAATGGCAATTGATGCCACAGGTTTTGATAGCTTTAATCGTAGTAGACACTACGAAGACTGCAAGATTTTGGTGTTAATAACGCTAAAATGCCCTTCGCTAAAGCAGATCTGCTAGTTGATACAAAAAACAAGTTAGTGTATGATTTTGTTCTCAGAACAAAACCAAGACATGATACTTTAGGAGCTAAAACCATGGTTTCACGATTAAAACACAAAGGTGTTTTAATACTAGCCGACAAAGGATATGACTCCGAACCGTTGCATGAATTAGTTGCCAAAAAAGGCAACTTAATGTATGTGCCAATAAGAAATTTTCATGTTAAAAAACCCGGCGGAAAACATCGAAAGCGATGTTCGCAAAGACATGAACAATACCCTCAAAGAAATATTGTAGAAAGCATAAATTTCAGCTTGAAAAGCAGATTCAGAAGTTTGAGAAGCAAACTTCACTGGATGAAAAAAAGAGAATTCGCATGGCAAATAATCACCTACAACTTGGAAAAGCTAAGCCAAGAAACCAAAGCTTTATTTTATTTGCTCTGGAGAGCAATCATTTGTGACAAGGCCATTCTTGCGAAACTTATTTATACTATTGAACTTTGAATAGTATTAGGTGATAAATTGGCTTTAAACTTGGATCCATTATATATTTTAAATTTAGTTCTTTGTATTATAATATTAGTAATAGGTTATTTGAAATATGCTAAAAGAAATAAGTTGCCTTTGTATATAGGGCTTGCTTTTGGTTTGTTTGGTATATCTCATCTTGTGACGATATTAGGATTTAGAGTGGAACTTAATGTTTTGTTGATTATTGTGAGAACACTTGCGTATTTGACAGTTATATATGCTTTATACACTGTATCTCGCAAGAAGTAAGAGTCCAATACTTATTGGGCTTATTTTTTTCTTTCTCTTATTTGTTGTGTGGTTGAATTACAACCCCCCCTATCTTTATATATCTCTTATTTTTTATAATGTATATGCGTAAACAATTTGCAAAAAGCGATATTAAATCTTTTATTGAGGCTGTTCCTTTTGCTAAAGATTTGATGACTAAGAAATCTTCTGTTGTTCAAGAGGGTGATCTTTTATATGTTGATAAAATACTTATTTCTATTCTTAAAGATAATCTTTGGTTTCCATCTCTAAAGATTTTGCTCAAAGAACCAACACTCTTACCCCATGTCGTTGTAGATAAAGGTGCTATTAAGTTTGTTGTGAATGGTGCTGACATTATGCGTCCAGGGATTACTTCTGCTCAAGAATTCGCAAAAGATGATTTTGTTTGTATTGTTGACGAAACCTATTCTGAACCTTTGGCTGTTGGTCAAGCATTATTTTCTTCATCCGATCTTTTAGCAAAAGACAGCGGGAAAGTCGTCAAAACACTCCATTTCATAGGGGATCCTTATTGGAATGTTTAGTTGGGGGTTTCTACAGCTGCTTTTTTGAGCTATTTCTGTATTTCTTTGTAGTTGAATAAATTACGGGCAAAAACCACAAGCCTTATATACTCAGAGTGTTTACTTCTTTTTCGTCGACTTTAAGTCAACGCATCAATTCGAGGTGAAAACCATTTCAAAGAAAGAACCAACAAAGGAAACAAAAAATAATCTGCACAAAGAATCTTCTACAAAAGCTTCTGCAGAAACGAAGAAACCAAGTCCTAAAACAGATGCGGATCTTTTAGTTGAATCTAAAGATCGATTATTACGTTTACAGGCAGAGTTTGCAAATTTTCAAAAACGGACAATTGAAGAAAATTCCCAAGCATATTCAAGAGGTGTTGAAGAATCTTTAAAGAAATTTGTTACAGTCTTTGATGATTTTCAGATGGCGCTTAACAATGCATCTTCTGATGATTCATTCAAGAAAGGTATGGAATTAATCTTTGCAAAACTTGTAAGTGGATCTGAAGATTTAGGTTTACAAAAAATAAAGTCTGTCGGAGAAAAGTTTGATCCAAAATTGCATGAAGCACTTTTGGTTGAAGAATCAAATAAACATTCGCAAGTTATTCTTGAAGAATTACAATCAGGATATCTTCTTAGTGAACGAGTCATTCGTACAGCAAAAGTAAAAGTTTCAAAATAAAAAAATAGAAAATTAGTAAAATAAAGTTTACAAAATAAATTAACTTAAAAAATCCCATTACTAACACAGGCAAAATAGTCGTACTGTTGAGCAATAGCGAAACGTACTACGCTCGCCTCTTTGAAACGAAAGTTTCTAAGACACCAGCAACTTTGTTGCTAAGTGTATGTAAGAATGGCGGAGGAATAAAAAATGAGTAAAATTATAGGAATCGATTTAGGAACAACATTTTCAGCAGTAGCAGTATTAGAAGGTGGTAAACCAGTTATTATCCCTAACAGTGAAGGATCACGTACAACACCAAGTGTTGTTGCAATTAAAGATGGTGAACGATTAGTCGGCCAAATAGCAAAAAACCAAGCAGTTCTAAATCCTGATAATACTGTTCGTTCTATCAAACGACATATGGGTGAAGACCATAAAGAATCTATAGGTGGTAAAGATCATACACCTCAAGAAGTAAGTGCAATGATTTTACAAAAATTAAAAAATGATGCAGAAAGTTACTTGGGACAAAAAGTTACTAAAGCAGTTGTTACTGTTCCTGCATATTTTAGTGATGCACAAAGGCAAGCAACAAAAGACGCTGGTAGAATTGCAGGTCTTGAAGTTGAACGAATTATTAACGAACCAACCGCAGCATCTCTTGCGTACGGACTCGATAAAGGCGAAGAACATACAATTCTTATTTTCGATTTTGGTGGGGGAACTTTTGACGTTTCTGTATTGGAACTTGGAGATGGAGTTTTTGAAGTAAAAGCAACAAACGGAGACAATCTTTTAGGTGGGGATGACATTGATCAAATTCTTATTGATTATTTTGCTGAAGCATTCAAAAAAGAAAACGGTATTGATTTGAAAGCTGATAAAACAAGTTTACAAAGATTAAAAGAAGCTGCTGAAAAAGCAAAGATAGAATTATCTTCAAAACAAACAACTGCTGTTAATTTACCTTTCATTACTGCAGACAGTTCAGGTCCAAAACATTTTAACACAGATCTTACTCGTGCTAAGTTCGAACAATTAATCGGTGGAATTCTTGATCGTTTGAAAGGTCCTACTGAAAAAGTATTGGTTGACGCAAAGATGGGTGCTAATAGTTTGGATAAAGTTATTTTTGTTGGTGGATCAACACGTATTCCTTCCGTTCAAGATTTAGTGAAATCTCTTACTGGAAAAGAAGGTGACAAATCTGTTAATCCTGATGAAGTTGTAGCACTTGGTGCAGCAATTCAAGGTGGTATTCTTGGTGGAGATGTAAAAGATGTTTTACTTTTAGATGTTACACCTCTTAGTCTTGGTATTGAAACTTTAGGTGGTGTTTTCACAAGAATTATTGATAGAAACACAACTATCCCTACCAAAAAAAGTCAAGTATTTAGTACTGCTGCAGATAATCAACCTGCTGTAACTATTCGTGTTGGTCAAGGAGAAAGAAGTATGTTTGCAGATAACAAAGTAATGGGTCAGTTTGATTTAGTTGGCTTACCTCCTGCTGCTCGTGGCATACCTCAAATCGAAGTAACTTTTGATATTGATGCAGATGGTATAGTTCATGTAGCTGCAAAAGATCTTGGTACCGGTAAAGAACAATCCATAAAAATTACTGCCTCAACAAATCTTTCAGACGATGAAATTGAGAAAATGCGAAAAGACGCAGAAGCTCACGCTGAAGATGACCAAAAAAGAAAAGACGAAGTTGAAACTCTTAATCAAGCAGAAACTTTAGTTTACACTTCAGAAAAACTTTTCAAAGACTTTGAAGGAAAGGTTGACAAGAAAGAAATGGACGATGTCAAAAAAGACATTGATGAATTAAAAAAACTTCTTGAACCAGAGAAAAAAGATTTAGCAACAATCAAAACAGCATATGAAGCAATCAATGAAAAGATTCAAAAACTTTCAACAGAATTGTATCAGAAAGCTGCAGCAGAACAGCAAGCTCAACAAGGAGGAGCAGACGGTGCTCAAACTTCAGATTCTACTGCTAAAAATGAATCTGAAACAGTTGTTGATGCTGAATTTGAAGAAGTCTCTGATAAAAAAGAGTCTGAAGAAAAGAAGGATAAATAATTTTTTGTATAGGTGAAAAATGTCTTGTAAAAATTGTTACGATATGAGTCTTCCTCAGTACATGAGTAGTA
>CAZFEG010000063.1:0-5650 GCA_964517565.1 uncultured Methanosarcinales archaeon | reverse complement strand
AAAAAGGACAGAGCATCAACAGTCAATAAGAGAATGAAAAGCACTAATAGTGCCGCCCTCTGCACTTCACCTCGCCCAAAGACCCACTTGACGCAACAGGTGATGGTCGACCACCCAGCCTAGCCAATGAGTCGTAACAAGACCTTATTTATAAATATTTAGCCTCGTGGTTTTTCTATAGAAAGGTAGAACACCTCAATTTTTAAGATATTTAAAGAAGTAGTAAGAGTATTTGCAAAAAACAGAAACCTATCAAACAGCCCATTGTAAGATAGGGTATTGCTGGATAGAATTTGTTTTTCTTTGAATATTTGAATAGTGCGAAGAGTGCAAGCAAAGCAAAGACAGGAATAAATAGCGTAAGTAAAAATGCCGTTCCTTTGGTAAATCCTTGGAGAAATAGATCTGAGAAAACTACTCCTGCAAAAAGTAATGGGAAAATAATATCTCCTCCGCCGAGAACTGCTTGATTGGTTTTTGATGAGTGTTTCTTATTTTTTAGTGACTCAGGTGGTTTTGGTAGTTGTTTATGTATAATTTGTGTTTTCGTTTTTTCTTTTTTATAGTTAATAAGAAGTCCAGCAAATACTTGCGATTTTGAAGTAAATTTTGCGAGTTTGATCATATGCTTACTTTTCCAAACTGCATACATATCATACGCCGAAATGAGAAGTAGTAATACAATCATCCACAGGATGTCAAAGAGTGGTGCGAAGAGAAGTGCAATTCCCGCATATAATAGTACTTCAGTTATATTATGTATAAGAAATGTTTTATATTTTATTTTTGCGTATGCGAAAAGTATTGCTAGAAGAAAAGCAATAATTGCTGGTAAGAAAACTCCGAATGTTACTGTTAAAGCAATGCTTGCTGCGAGAAAATACCATACTGTCCAGATTTTTATTCCTGAACGTAGTCGCATAAACAAGAGTAATAATAATGTCCCAATGGCAACTCCCGCAACAATATATATTAGAGAACCCAAGCCTTGAAGTTCTGGTCTTGGTCCTACTGCGGTTTCAACATAATCTACAACTGTTTCGTTAACCCCATCAATAGTTACTGTTGTTAATTTTGCATCGTGTTGAATAAGAAATAAACCTAGAAATTGTGAAACAATAAATAAACCTAGAAGTAAGTAGGTTATTTTTGTTGTATGTTTCATTATTTCTTTTCCGTTTTGTGCCTGCTTTTTTCTTAACAGACTTTTTGCAGTTACTGATTTTTCTTGATTGTTTTTTTAACTGGTTTCTTAACAAGTTTTTTACTTGTTTTCTTAGCTATTTTTTTCTTTGTAACTATTTTTTTCTTAGTTACTTTTTTCGTTGCCTTTTTTTTAACAACTTTAGTTTTAACAGTTTTCTTTTTTACTTGTGCTTTTTTTGGTGCTGTTTTTTTCACTATTGTTTTTTTTGTTGATTTTGTACGCGCAGCGACTTTTTCTTTTCGTTCTTTTTTCCTTTTTGTTCGAAGTTCTTCTGCTCGTTTTGCATCAAGTGTTTTCATTTCTTTATATGTTAAAAATTGTACTCGTTTTCTTCTGTCTGTATAATGTTCATCAAGTGCAAGTTCGTCTTCAATTGGTGCTCGAGTCATACTTATCATTGATGCTATAAACATTGCGAAACAAATAAGTCCTATTGCCCATGCCCAAGGTAGTCCTCCTGGTAGGCCTGCTATGACAAATACTGAAAATAGGAATCCAAATATTGCTGCCAACAAAAAACTTCCCGATAATGGTGCTACTTCAAATTTCATTTCATTTCACCTATAATAATTTGAGGAGTAAGTCAATCATTCTATGCGAGTAACCATACTCATTGTCGTACCAAGAAACAACTTTAACCATGTTTCCTTCTACTTTTGTTAGTTGACTGTCAAATATGCTTGAGTGCGTGTTGTTTATAATATCTGCGCTTACAAGAGGTTCTTCAGAATATTCCAGAATGCCCTTCATATGATGTTCTGAAACGCTTTTTATAAGTTTATTGATTTCTTCTGCACTTGTTTTTTCTCTTAAGATACATACAAAGTCTGTTATGGAACCATCAGCAACTGGTACTCTTAATGCCATTCCGTCAAGTTTCCCTGCTAAATGAGGTATAACTTCCGCTACTGCTTTTGCTGCTCCTGTTGATGTTGGTATAATGTTTATTGCAGCTGCTCGTGCACGTCGTAAATCGCTGTGTGGTGCATCAACTACTCGTTGATCTCCAGTATATGCATGTACTGTTGTCATCATTCCTTGTTCAACTCCAAAATTGTCATCTAATATTTTAACTATTGGCGCTAAACAGTTTGTTGTACAACTCGCATTACTTACAATATTATCTGTTTGAGAATTATATGTATGTTCGTTAACTCCTAGGACTATTGATTTTATTCCTTCTCCTTTTCCAGGTGCGCTGAGAAGAACTTTTTTTGCTCCTGCAATAATGTGTTTTTCTGCAAGTATTTTTGTTCTAAAGAAACCTGTTGATTCTACAACTACATCTATGTTTAGTTGTCTCCAAGGAAGTCTTTCTGGTTCTCGTTCTGCGAAAATAAGTATTTCTTTTCCATCTACAGACAGGCCTTTTTCTGTTTCTTTTACTTCTCCTTTGTAATGCCCGTGTACCGAATCATGTTTGAATAAATGTACAAGAGTTTTTTTATCTGTCAAATCATTTATTGCGACAAATTCAATATGTTGATTGTGTATTCCTGCTCTTAGGACCATTCGTCCTATTCTTCCAAAACCATTGATAGCAACCTTAATCATTTTTCGACCTCAAATTTTCCTAAAACATCAAGGTTCCAGAAACTCTGTTTCTCAGAACCATTGATTGCGACTTTAATCATTTAATTCAATTCTAATAATCAAATTTTTAATCAGGATGTATTCCCAATTCTTGTTCTTTCTTTGCAATCTTTAACGTTGTTTTAATGACTGTGTCAGGATTTAAACTCATTGACTGAATTCCTGCTTCCACTAAAAATTCTGCAAAGTCTTCATAATCAGAAGGTGCTTGACCACAAATCCCAATATATTTTCCTTTTTTGTTTGCAACATCGATTACTTGTTTGATAAGTTTTTTTACAGCATCATTTCGTTCATCATAAAGATAGCTTATTATTTCCGAATCTCTATCAAGACCTAATGTTAACTGTGTTAAATCATTACTTCCAATACTAAATCCGTCAAAGACATCTAAAAATTCTTCTGCCAAAATAACGTTTGATGGAATTTCACACATACCAATAACTTTAAGCCCATCTTCTCCTTTTCGAAGACCATTCTTTGCAAGTTCATTAATAACATCGTGTGCTTCAGCAACAGTTCTACAAAATGGAACCATTATTTCTAAATTTTTCAGTCCAAACTCTTCTCGAACTTTTTTGATTGCTTGACATTCTAAAGCAAATCCTTCTCTATAAGCGCCTCTGTAATAACGAGATGCACCTCTCCAACCAATCATAGGATTACTTTCTACTGGTTCATAAGGCAACCCACCAATGAGATTTGCATATTCATTTGTTTTAAAATCACTAAGTCGTAAAATTACTTTTTTTGGATAGAATGCGGCTGCAATTTTTGCAATTCCATGCGCTAATTTTTCTACGAAATAATATTTCTTATCATCATAGCCTGCAGTTAATTCATTAATTTTGTGTATAACATCTTCATCTTCCAAAGTATCGTAATTAATAAGAGCCAATGGATGAATTTTTATGTAAGAACTAATAATAAATTCTTCTCTTGCTAGACCAACACCTTCATTTGGAATAAAACTTTCTTCAAATGCTTGTTCAGGATTTGCAAGATTCATCATGATTTTTGTTTTTGTTTTTGGTAAACTATCTAATTTAGTTTCTTCAATATGATAATCTAATTGACCTTCATAAATGTAACCAACATCCCCTTTACTACAGTCAACAGTTACTCGTTGACCGTCAATTAGTAATTCAGTTCCGTTTTCTGTTCCAACAACACAAGGAATTCCGAGTTCTCTTGAAATAATTGCTGCGTGACATGTTCGTCCACCTTTGTTTGCAACAATTGCGCTTGCGATTTTCATAATTGGTTCCCAGTCAGGATCAGTCATTTCAGTTACGAGTACTTCACCTTTTTTAAATTCCTGAATGTTGTGTACATCACGAATTATTCTCACAGGGCCTGCACCGATTTTTTGGCCAACACTTCGACCTTTAACAAGTGTTTTACCTTCGTCCTTCATTCGATATGATTGCAGGAGTTTAGTATCTTTTCTTGAATGAATAGTTTCTGGTCTAGCTTGTACAATAAATAATTCTCCACTCTCACCATCTTTTGCCCATTCCATATCCATAGGTTTGAAATGTCCTGCTTTTTCAGAATAATGGTCTTCAATTCCTTGTGCCCATCGTGCTAAGGTAAGTATTTCCTCATCATTAATACAAAATCGTTTCCGATCCTTAATATCAACATTCACATTTTTTACTGATTTATTTCCGCCAACATCATAAATCATTTTGATAGCTTTTGCGCCTAAATCTTTTGAAATAATTGATTTGTAACCTTCTCGTAAAGTTGGTTTGAATACATAGAATTCGTCAGGGTTTACCGCCCCTTGAACAACATTTTCTCCTAAACCATATGCACCTGTAATAAAGACTGCATCTGAGAATCCACTTTCAGTATCTATGCTAAACATAACGCCACTTGAAGCCTTATCGCTTCGAACCATCTTTTGAACTCCAATAGATAATCCAATTGAAAAGTGATCAAAGTTTTTGTCAACACGGTAACTTATTGCTCTGTCAGTAAATAAACTTGCAAAACATTTTTTACAAGCCATAATTAATTCTTCAGGACCCGTTACATTGAGATATGTTTCTTGTTGTCCTGCAAAACTTGCATCAGGTAAATCTTCTGCTGTTGCGCTACTTCGCACAGCAACATCAGCATGAGGACCATACTGAATACACATATGGCGATAGCCTTCAATAATTGCATCTTTTAAATCTTGAGGGAATTCTGCATGACGAATGAGTTGACGAACTTTTTTTCCTCGTTCTGCTAAATTCATCATGTCTGTCGTATCTAAATCAGAAAGTATTCTTTTTATTTCTTCTCGAATTCCTGCTTTATCTAGTAAATAATGATATGCTTGAGCTGTTATTGCGAAACCGTTTGGTACTCGTATTCCTTTTGGTGTTAAGTTAACGTACATTTCCCCTAAGGAAGCGTTTTTTCCTCCGACGAACGGAACATCCTCAATACCTAATTGATCGAACCAAAGAATAAATGCGTTTTGTTTTTCCATAAAAAATCCTCTCTAATACTTGTATTTTTAGTATTGTAAAAATGAAACAAATCCAGAAAATGAAATTATTAATTTCACCTCTTTTTCCCGGCTTGCTTTCGATAATTAACGCACCAAAAACAGTTTATAAAGATTTAGAACTACTCGCGAGAAAAGACAGAAATATATGTGTAGAATAATAAGATAATAGCATAAACTCAAAAAAATAACACAACTACTTTTTTACATACAAAGAACGACCAAATTTCGAATACTGGAAAAGAAATCATGAAAATTCGTCATAATTGTTACACCCGCGCGCCTTTTGGGAGGGGTGTGAAAAGCAACAATTATTCAAAAGACGAATTTTGTGATATCATAGAAAC
>CAZFEG010000062.1:0-5772 GCA_964517565.1 uncultured Methanosarcinales archaeon | reverse complement strand
TCCTTCACATTCTTGCTTTGCTCAAATGAATCTCTGTCGAAATTTTTTAGTATAAAAAATAGAAAATAAAAAGTTCTCAACTCAATTTTTAAAAAGATTTTCTGAGTTTCTTGAAACTTTCAAGAATATCAATCATGTATTTTCCGTCTTCAAGTTTGTAAATAAGTGGTTGTTTTTTCTTGAAAAGGTTAACAAGATCAAGCTCGTATTGTCCTGGTTTAAGAATTCGAATACTTTCAATGTCTAAGATGATTGGTTTTGATCTATCTATATCAGTACCTAATATATCGTATACGTCCTCTTCAATTTGGCGTTTGTCGTCTCGCGAAAGCTCAAAGACTTGAGTTTTTCCTTGTTTCTTTAGTTCTTCAAGTTTTTCTTTTTTTATGTAGAAAAAAAGTTTTCCTTGACAACTTGAGCAACCTAGTAATATTTCTTTTGCGCCGTCTTCGTAGAAGGTTCCGCATGATACACATTGATGTGGCATTTATAGTTCACCGAGTAATTAATTTATTTTTTCTTCTTTTTCTTTACAGAACTTGTTTCTTTTGTAAAGAGTTGAATTTTGTCAGGATGTTGTTTTATTTCCTTAACAACGTTTGCTGGACCTATTATTGTCATTCCTTGTCTGTCACCAAGTACAAGGTTGATAAAAACTTGTTTTACTTTCCGAAAAAATGCTTGGTCTTTATTATTTGGATATACTACAGAGAGTTCTATTCCTGAAAATTTTGGACCAATTGATTCCATTGTTCGTTTTATAAGTTCTGCTTCTTCTTCCCGTCTTAATCGACCTTCCAATAGAATTATTTTATCTCCTTTTACTAAATGAAGTAATTTACTTATTCTTTTTGAAGAAGATAATTGCTCAATTTCTGTATAAGGGATAAATTGAAGTGTTAACATTTACTTCACCACCTCAAAGAGTGTGTCGTAGAATTCTTCAATATGTAAGGCTGTTTTTGCACTTACACCTAATACCTTGTATTGTGGAAATGCTGATTGTATTTTTTTAATGTCTGCTTTTTTAAGATCTATTTTGTTTGCAACCACAAGTACAGGTGTTTTTCTTGCTTCTAGGTTCCCTATTATTGTGAGGTTTACTTGCGAATATGGATCTTTTGTTGCATCAAGTACAACAATTACTGCGTCCATGTCATCTAACCATTTGATTGAACTAATAACGCCTTTTGTTGCTTCTTTTGCTCGTTCCTTAGCTTCCGTTTCATTCATTCCTTCTTTTACGAAATCTTCGTAATCAATTCTTGTTGCGATTCCTGGAGTATCTACAAGATTGAAAGCTAGTTCTTTACCAGATTTTGATTTGATAACAACTTTCTCTTTAATTTGAACTTCTCGCGTTTCGTGAGCGAGACTACTAACACTCCCCATTGGCTCTCCTAACCAGTCTTCACAGATTTTATTTGCAAGAGTTGTCTTCCCACCATTTGGTGGTCCATACAAACCAAGTTTCACTTGCTTCTTTTTGCGAAAAAAACGGCCAAAGAGATTTTTAAAAATATTAATCATAGTTATAAATTGATAAAATAGTCGTTTAAATAGTTTTGGTTTTGGGAGGCAATCCATAGAGCATATAACTATTATGAATTTATGTGAAGAAAGATTTCTTTATATAAGAATCAACAAATTAAAAACTAAAAAAGGTTTTAAAATCTAGAATCAAGATGAAAAAAAGAAAAATAAAAAATACAAAAGTATTACTTACTTGCCTTTTGCCAAGAATATGAACGTTGTTTTGCGCTTTTTCCAAAGCCACAAGCTGAGCATACTTTTTTACTAGCATGATAGGTTTGACCACCGCATCGTCGACATCTAATATGTGTCTTCTTTCCACTGTGTTTTCCAAATGCTGCTGTTCCGGTTCCCATTATTTACACCTATTGTACTGATATGTTAGTTATAGTATCTCCGCGAATAAAGACAGTTCCTAGTTTTCTTTTAAGAATTTTGTCAGATTCTACAGTTTCTTCAGTAATTTTATCATCAACTTTTGTATGAATTTTCTTTACTTTTGGTTCATATTCTTCTGCTTCTTCTAAAACAGTATTGATATGAATATCAAAAGCTTGTAATTTTCCGACATATCGCCAGTTATTCTTTAATTCAACAATTACTCGTTTTCCACGAGATTTGTTTAATGCGTCCAAAGGTCTTGACATAGTATTAGCATCCATAAGTATCACCATTTTCTGAGTATTGGTTTATTACAAGAATATGTTCATTCTATAATCCCCAATACAAGAAATTTCTTGTGTTTTAACATCGAGAAGAAGTTTTGAGACATTTATAAATCTATCGGGAGCAGAGCTTAAGAAAGGGCTTTAGAGGTCCTCTACAAAGGGTGTTTCTCTTAATTCTTTGGCCAAATAGCCTTCGCAAAGAACTTCTTTCTCTTGAAATTCTAAATCTAAATCAAAGAACTGTTTTGCTAGTGCCGCCATTGCAAGTATATACTTACTTTGAGAAGATATGGGGATTGACCCTCCAACAACTACAAGTAGAGGAAGCAGTAATTCTGCTGTGCGAATATCGAGTGATTCCTCAGTCAATAATTTTTTGAATTCAGATACAAATCGAAGAACTGCAGCGTCCACAGTCTCAGTTTTAGCTGAGTAAATAAAATCTTTTCCTACCACGAATGCGCGGTCATTATCATAGCCTTCTTTTGTTCCATAGTATGCCGCTAGAAGAAGTGCAAGTCCTGATTCTTCTGCGTTTGTTGAACTCATATCTAATCGAAAGGGGACTTTTTCATCTCGTAAAGCTATTGAGAGTACATGATTAATTTGTTTCTGACTTTGTTCTGTAGCGTATTCTTTGCTTACGAGTAATTCTCCTAAAATTGCAACGAGTTCATTACTCTTTTCAATGTTTAAAGGAGGGATTTCGTCTTGAAGGGTGTATTTTCCTTCCAGATACAATTTAACAAGACCTGATTCCGGATAAAAACCAGTTTTTTCAACACTTAAAGTGAAATTCTTTACGTAGGGTTTAAGATATTTCGCAAAAACTTTGTTATAAAAGCTCATTGTTGGTGTGCGTGCACTGTGAGTAAGCCCTTGTATAGTAATTGCTATTTTGCGTCCAGAAAATAATGCAGGTAAAAGTAGCCCATCTAATACAAGACTTGCAGCATCAGGTGTTGTTAGTTCTACTTCAATCGCTTTTTGAGAGAATACGCGTTGTGGTTCAAAAAGGAATTCTGTTGATCCTAAACTTAATCCTGACGTTTTTGCTTTTGTTGCGTCTTTTAGTGCATCTATCAAAGCAAGTTTTGAACTTGTTAACCCTGCTGGAGAATATCCTGTACAAATATTTTTTAGATAGATAGCACGTCCTGTAAGTATTGAGAATGAGAGAGCACTTCTCAGTATTTGACCCCCTCCTTTTGCAATTGAACAATCCAAAGAAAGTACCTGTTTAGACATAAAAATGATAAAACTAATACTTATTTAAATATGCACCGTAAAGCCCACCATATTCTATGTGTGAGTTGTAGGTGCGAATTTGCAGGAAATTAATTACAGAATTATGGGATACTGAAGAATTCCGAGTTGTCTCAAGTATAGTGACGGCGATAAATAATTCCACTTATTTATTGCAATCATACATCGTTTATTAAGAACGAAGACAAATTATTTCTAATTAATTGTCGTAGCGACCATAGTTTGTGGGAAACTATTTGTTTCAGAATCATAAAAACAAATATCATTATAGAGTGCTGTAATATCGCTTTTTAAGGTTTCTTTCTCAGAAACTGTACCTATCATATCAAAATCATTACAAATAGAATTATACATCGTTTTTGCTTTTGATAAATCTTGATATGTTTCAAGAAAAGTTCTACAAACAAATAATTTTTGTTCAATATCAAGAACAACAGTATTTGATTCTGAAGAGCTGTCATTTTTTAATGAGTCAATAAGACTTATTGTTTGTTCTATTTGCGAATCTAGTTTTTGTTCCGGACTGACTGTTTGGAATGGTATTTCAAGCATTTCTTCTCCTGAGATAAGTAATTCTTCTTTTTTTTGTTTTTTTATAGGAATTTCTTTCTTAACAAGATCAGATTTTTCTTCAAGAACTGGTTCCTCAACAGATTTTGGTTCTTCAACTAAAACAGGCTCTTCAAACTCTTCAATTGCAGGAAGTTCATTTTCAACAAGAGCTTTATTTTCAACAAGAACTTCTTCTTCAAGAATTTCTTCTTTACCTATAACAAAGTCTTCATCGTTTATAATGTCTTCACCTTCAATATCGTCCATCTCGTTTATTTGTTTTACAGATGAGTTTTCAAGAGGTTCTATTTGTTCTTCAGGTTCTGATTGAACAATAGGTTTAGCTTTTACTACTACCTCAGAGGATTGTTCTTTTAATCTTTGTTCTTCAAGATCCGTCCAAGAGAATTCATTTTGAGAAATAAAATCTTGTCGCGCATTTTCTTCTTGAGCAGTCATAGATAAAGGGTTTTCTTCAATCCAATTATTTGCTCCGTTCACTATTTCTTGAGTTTTTTGAGAAGAATCTGATTCAATAAATAGCTCTCGTTCTTTTGAAAAGGTGAACGGGTTTTTTTCCGGAGCAGACTCAAACTCATCAACTTCAAAAAAAGGTAAGGGAAGATCATCAAGAGGTAAAGGAATTGGTTCATCAATTTCAGTTGAGTTTGTTTGTGCTTGTTCTAAATCATATTTATTTGATTCGTGATCAGTAGTTGCATTCGCGTCTTCTTCAAGTTGTTTATAATACTCTGCTGTTGATTTATTTTCTACATTAAGTCCTAATTTCTTTCGCAAATTTTCTAAATCAGAAACCAATTTTTCTGAATCAAGAGAACTCGTAACAGGAAGTTCTTCTTTTACAGGTTCATCGTGTTTAAACAAACCAGAAAAAAAACTTTTCTTTTTTTTCTTTTGAAGGGTTCGCATATCTTCATGCACAGTTTGTGAAAGTTCTATAGATTTCATTTGTATTCCTTAAGATGTTTCTTTTGTAAATTCGCTATTATTCGATGTAGAGGATTGCGGCTTATCATCAATGAGCCATTTAGATTTTTTTGCTTTTTTCTCGTTCACAAAAACAGTTCCTTCATCGCTTGATTCATCTGAAAAATTAATCACAGGTTTTTCTAAATGTTTCTTTCTATGATTTGCTTCTTCACCTGCAAACCGAATTCCAGTATTTTTCGAATTCGGCTCAGCAAGCTTTAATTTATTTTCAATTCTTGCTTTTTCAGAAAGAGATTCTTTAAGAGATTTTGCTTTTATCTCTTCTTGAAGTTTAGACATTTTCATTTCTTCATCAAATATTTCTTCATCAGTTTTTTCTAGAACTGATCTCTGAGTTTCTTCTGAAGTAGTATTTGAAATAGTTTGATCTTTTTCCAAAGGTGGAAGGTTATCTATAGGTACGGGTTTTTGAGAGAATTCTTTTTCGGATTTCTTTGAAGAGTGAGAAAATAAAGAGAACATTTTTCCTCGTAAATTTGACTTGCCAGGCTCCTTGGGTGGTGCTAAATTACTTAAAGACATTTTCTCAACCTATTTCTTTTTAATTTAAACTTGTTCGTTTTAAACTACTCTCTATAACAATAGTAAAATAAGTGGTTTTTCATATAAAAAACTTTTGTGAGTACTGGAGAGTTTATTCAAATCATGAAAATTCGTCATAATTGTTGCACCCACGACCTGAACACGCAGAAACAAAGTTTCTGGTGCACTAAGAAATTCATAATTTCTGGTGCGCTAGCAA
>CAZFEG010000061.1:0-5815 GCA_964517565.1 uncultured Methanosarcinales archaeon | reverse complement strand
TCCTGATGGCGATGAAATTTTAGAAAAGAATGGTGTTGTTGTTATTCCTGATGTTCTTGCTAACGCTGGTGGTGTTATTGTTTCTTATTTTGAATGGGTGCAAAACAACCAAGGTTTTTATTGGGCTGAGAAAGAAATTCTTGATAAACTTGAAACTATTATGGTAAATTCTTTTAAAGACATTCATGCTCTTGTTAAAGAGAAAGATGTTTCATATAGAGTTGCTGCATTCGCTTTAGCTGTTCAACGTCTTGTAAAAGCAAACAAGTTACGTGGCTGGTAAGTAAATAGTTTTATTTTTTATTTTTTTAGAAATTCTTATCACAAATCATCAATACTAGGTAGATTATTCTCATCCCAGATTTTATTGAATTGCAATGCTTTTTGCAGATTGATTGTTCCGCAGTTCATACAAACAAAGAATATTCCGTACTTTCCTTCTTTTATATCGAGATAATCGCCACAAGCACATTTAAAATCGTTAAGTCGAGAGCCTTTATGGTTTGGACAAACTGGGATTCCTTGTTCATTTTTTGTCATGGCTTGTTTGCCACAAAATAAACAATCATTATCCCTACTTTGGCCATATACTTTTCTGAATCGCATTTTGTTGTTTCTGTTGTTTTTTTAGTGCGTTCAAATATGTTTATTTGAACTCGCTGGCGCAGTTCACAATGGCAAGACTGTGTTTTTGAATCGCATTTTGTTGTTTCTGTTGTTTTTTTAGTGCGTTCAAATATGTTTATTTGAACTCGCTGGCGCAGTTCACAATGGCAAGACTGTGTTTTTGAATCGCATTTTGTTGTTTCTGTTGTTTGTTATTTCTATTTACTTATGTTTTATTTTCTACGATTGTCGTAAGGTTGTTTGTTTGGACGTCGACTTCCTGTGTGTGCTTTTCTGTCTCCGGAAAAAGATCTTGATGGTTTTGAATCATCAGTTTTACTGTGTGTTGTAGGTCTGGAGTTGCTATCTTTAGAATCATTATCTCTTCGAGGTCCTCTTGATGAGTTTCCTCCATAAGAATTTTGATTTCCACCGTATGATCTTTGTGGTCTTGAATCATTGTCTCTACCACCATACGCAGGTCTTGCGTCATTGTCTCGTGCATCGTTATCTCTAACAGGTCTTCGGCTAGAATTTCCGCCTGAGTGTCCTCTTGAATTTCCGCTTCCTCCACGAAAATTACTTGGTGCATTAGGGTTTCCTGTTTGTCTTCGAAAGCCTCCGCTGGAGTTTCCGCCTCTAAAGTTTCCTCTTCCTCGAGAATCGCTTCTTGGCATTGGCGCAATAATTGCTTGTTCAACAAATGGTGTTTCAATTCTTTCAATTGTAAATTCTTTGTAGTCGTACATTACTTTTGAGAAGTTTTCGTAATCAGTATCTGCAATAAGGTTGATAACTTTTCCTTCTGATCCTGCTCTTGCTGTTCGACCAATTCGGTGAACATAATCTTTAGCGTCAGGTGGACATTCAAAATTATATACATGTGAAACAAATGGAATATCTAATCCTCTTGCTGCTACATCTGTACATACTAAAATTTCTACCTTGTTGCTATGGAACTTTTCTAATGTGCTTGTTCTTCTTGCTTGTGTTAATCCACCGTGGATTGCTGAAGAGTTCAAGTTATTTTTTGAAAGTTGTTTTGAAACAAAATCTGCTGTTGATCTTTTATTACAAAATACCATTACTAGTCCCAGTTGTTCTGTTTTAAGCAGGTGAACGAGTAAAGAAATTTTTAGTTTACTGTTTGTATTGTAATATGTTTGTATGAGTTTCGAAGCATCAACTTGTCTTTCTGCAAAAACAGATACAGGATCTTTCATAAATTGTTTTGCAATCTGTTTAATGTCTTGACTAATAGTTGCTGAGAAAAGAAGCGTTTGTTCTTTTGCTTGGCAATGTCCGAGAATTTCAGTGACGTCGTCAATAAATCCCATGTCTGCCATTCTGTCAGCTTCATCGAGAACAACTGTTTTTACATCTTTCAGATTCATTGTTCTTCGACCTAAATGGTCGAGTGCTCGTCCAGGTGTTGCGACAACAATGTCTGCGGTTTTCAAATCATTAATTTGTTTTTCAATTGATACACCACCGTATACTGTTACAACGGACATACCATTATATATGAGTTTTTTGAATACTTCTGTTATTTGTATTGCAATTTCTCTTGTTGGTACAAGTACGATTGCTTGTAGGCTTCCTTTTTTTCCATTTTGGATAATTCCTGAAGCGAATGCGAGTGTTTTTCCTGAGCCTGTTGATGAGCCTCCTATAACGTCTTTACCTGCGAGAATGAGCGGAATTGTTTTTTCTTGTATTAATGTTGGTTTTGTAAAACCTTGTTTTTCTATGGTCTGAAGCATATTAGCATCTAGACCCAAATTGTCAAATGTCATTTAATAATCTCCTGAGAATAAGCTTTTAATTAAGTTACTCTCTGTCTATCTCGAATAGAAAACTCCTATCATTTATAAATACTCCTTATAATGGTTGGCATTTTGTACGATATTTATTGTTTTTTTGTACTAAAAACTCTCTCCTTTTTTATCGTTTTTTTCTTTGTTTTTTCATCAATTATATATATCAGCGGAGCTGTGTATGTATCATGAAGCTTTCTGATTCTGTTTTGGATTTTGATCTTGATGATTCTTTTGATGTTAACTTAGATGATGAACCTCGTCGTCCTCGTTATTTGTGGATTGTTGTTGGTATTTTTCTCCTTTTTTTAATGACTTCTTACTTTATTTTCGCACCCATTGCGCATGTTGTTCGTGGGCAGATAGTTTCAAATCCTCTTCAGGATTCGACTCTTTTTGTTGGTGAATATGCTCTTCATTTTCTTAATTCTACGAGTTCTCTTTTAGAGTCTATCTATGTTGAGAATCAAGAACTTGCTCTTGTTGAAACGAGTGTTTGTTTACAGGGCTACGTTCAGAATAAATCATATTTTATTACAGAAATTTTTTATCCTCAAATTTATGAACAAACATTCACTCACGTAAGTTTTGAGTCTTGTCCTCAATCAACTCTTATTATGTTGCATACTCATCCTTTCAAACGTTGTATTGCTTCAGATACTGATAAAGATACATATGCTAAGAAGAAATCCATAAATGATGATTTGTTAATGCTTGTGATGTGTGAAGAACAACGGTTTAGTTTGTATTCTTAAGCTTCTATTCTTGTCCACTAGGTGCATATTTGGAATTCTTGCGACTCAGAGCGCGTATTCCTTATTCTGGATTAAAAACTTTTCTTTTTTAGTATAAAAACTAAAGGAAAGGAGAAAAACAACCACTACTAAGTAACAACATAATACAAACATTTATATAGTTCTTTCTCTCAACAGAACTTATTTAGTTACTATTTCGGACATTTTCTGTCGGGAATCAACTTTTAGTCAACGAGATAAAAATGAAACTAAAAAATAACTCCATCCCCTCAAAACATGAATCAGATGTTGCTAAAGTGGATCTCTTATTTCGTGATTTAGCTCCTGCGACTTCTCATTTAAGATATGATTCAGAAATTTTTGGTTTTACACATGCGTGGTTTGCTAATTCAGAATCCCCAACATTTTATGTTGGTCTGCAAAATAACTTACAACCATTTATTGGTCTTGATAATGAATTAAGTTCTCCAGAGAAGAAAATTCTTTCAGGTGCAAGGATTAAATTGGGTCATATACTTGATTCACTTCAAACATCTGTTTCATTTAAGATTGATAAACAAGTATACAAAGGCATGGCTGCAGAAAATTATCGTACAAAATATTCAGATGGCGTGGCTTATACAGTTCTTTCTCCAAAAAAACAAGATTCTAGAATGGGTTTTCAAGAAAAATCTTCTTCCAAGGTGGATCCTTATAATTTTAAATCTGCAGAAGATTTTTATGCAGCTTCTAAGAAGAATCCTGCAGAGACAATTACGTTTCATAAGGCAACTAAAGGAATCTTTGATGTTGTCGGTAAGGCATTCGATGTATTGTATTTTGGTTTAGGCTCTGATACTCAAAGAAAATAACTTCAAGGTGAGAAACATGAATCAAGAATTAAAAAATATTTTAAATAATATAACTCAATATGCGCATACTAAATTATTGCAAGGTTTTGCAGCAACATTTCCTGGTACTGCATTCAACACAGGATCAAAAGGTTTATTTGATGAGAATGATGTCTATAAAGGTAACTTCGTTGATGGGACTGGCTCAAAACATGCTTTTGCAGTTTCTAATATTTCTCAATTAGCTTATGATTTAGAGAATGATGTTCATACGGTTTCTGGTAACTTTATAGGTATTTTTGAATCTGATTCTCAATCTGTTTCAACAAATATTCTCAAATACTTGAATGTTGGTTTAGCATCTTTATCTGAAAATGTTGTTAATGATACTTCTTTAACTTCTCACGAACAATATGCTGTTGAGCTTGCGAAAGAAATAGTGGATAAACACAACTCTCAGGATTTGGTTGATAAAATGTATAACCGCTCTTTTGGTAAGATTGACAATAAAGATTCTATGATACATCGTATTCCTCAAACATATGATGGGGCTTTTTTACAGGATGTAAAGAAAGAACCTGGTCAAATAATGAAACATATTAACTCAGATACTCTTGGTGATGCAATTCGTTCATATGATATAACTCATTTAAAACGTCCAGATAATGACGAAAAGAAATAAAATATGTTAAGGTGAAACTTTGAAAACAGAATTAATCAATAATGATTCTTCGCAATTGAATGTGTATATTCAGAAAGGGATTAATTGGTTTTCTAAACCTGTTCTTCTAACAGGCCTTGCAGGTTTATGTTATTCAGGAAATAATGTTATTGATTCCTTACATTCTACAAGTTATATTAATCAGTTTGTAGAATTTGCTCAGTCAATTCCTGCTGATGCAATTTTTATTTCTAGTGCGGTTCTTGCGCTTGCCGGAAATCATTTTGTAAAAACTTCTCGAGAATCTATGGAAAATATATTGATAAATAGTTCTGATAAAAATTATGATTTTATTAATAAATTTATTTTTGAAGGAACTATTTCTGGCAATAGCGCGCCTGATGGAGAAACGGGTACGTATGAATCTCTTATGGCGGTTTGTGATGGCCTTGTTAGTTCATTTTTACCTTTAGCAAAACCCATTATTAATGGTCTGTCTCGTAACCCTTTGGAGACTCGAGCTATGACTGAATTGTTAGATGCTCAGAATGAAGATTCTAAATTTGCTTATTATACGGGTAAAACTTTAGCTTACCTTGCGCAAGCAAGTCTCGTAGTAGATATCTTAGCGAATCATTTTTGAACATTATTTTCTTTTTTCTCTCATGCCTTTTTAAAGGTTGGTTCGCGACATAAGTTTCAGATATTCATATTCGTGGACTAACTTGCGAAAGATAGCTTTGCAAAGCTATCTTCAGAATTTTGCATTATTAAAAATTCTCGAAAGATAAAATATTTATCATTCTCTTTTGTCTTGAACTAGGTATTGGGATAATTTATATAGTCTTAGATTAAAAGTTCTCTTTGGGGGAATTATGAATAAGAAAGACTTATTAGCTGATCTTAAAGATAAGGGTTTTTCACGTTCTATTTTGGATGCTTTTGAGATTGTTCCTCGAGAAAAGTTTGTTCAGTTCAAAGATCGTACCAAGGCTTATGATGATTGCGCTTTAGCTCTTGAAGTTGAGGGCGCAACTATTTCTCAACCGTATACTATTGCTTTCATGCTTAAACAGTTAGATGTGCATTCTCAGGCTAATGTTCTTGAAATTGGTTCCGGTTCTGGTTATGTTCTTTCTTTACTTT
>CAZFEG010000060.1:0-5819 GCA_964517565.1 uncultured Methanosarcinales archaeon | reverse complement strand
CACCAAGAGCGAGAATTTGATTAAATATTCCTAACGCTTGTGATTTTATAATATTTTTACGTTCTAGAATGTATGGATCATATTGCATGGAAGGCATTCCATTTATTGAGTTTTCAACAACGCGCTTTACAATATTCGCACTTTCAATAACATCATCTGCTGTAGCTGCATGGTTAGCTTCAGTAAAACTAACAACATGGATTATGTCAGGGTTAAGTTGCATTTGAAGCATTGTCGAACTTGCAAGTTGACCTTTTGCTTTTGCCATATCAACAGGATAACTTACTAAACCAGTTCTTGTTTGCGTATAAACTGTAAAGTCGGAAGTTTCTAAAGATTCAATAAGTTCTTTTTGTGCCAACATTTTTGCAAGATCATCTCGTTGAGTTGTATGAGCAGGAGTATTAAACATATATTGAGAAATATAATCAGTCACACCTAATTGTTTACAAATATATGCACCCAAAAAACCTGAAGCAACAGCAATTTCATCTGTTGCATCCCTCATAGACCAGTGATGAGATTCAAGAATCTCCACAGGAATATTGCGTTTGGCATGCCAAGAAATTGTGTCTAAATGCACTTTAAGAGAATACTCAAGTTCCATTGGTCCTCGACCATCCATTTGATTGAACCAGAAAATAGGAATCGCACTCCAAGCATTATTAATAGTATCAGTGATTAATTCTGCAAAATCGATAAGGTCATCAGTTCCAGCATAAGTTCTCAGTAAAGGGAAATTTCCAGTTTTAGAAGCCTGATATAATTTTTTCAAATCATCTTTTGTTCTAACAGGAACTCCACCTGCTCCTGCTTCATTTTTCATTCTTTCAGGATGGAAAAAATGAGATTGCGCATCTTGATCCAGACCTAAAGAGATAACATCCAAAACTCCTGATTTGGAGATTTTATTTACGCCAGTAATAGTCTCTTCTAAAGAAGGAACACCGTAATGATGTCTCAAAAGAGGAAATGGTTTATTTTGCTTAATTCGATCCAACACGTTTTGAGAAAAATATGATTGAGCATGAGACATATCTTCCCCTTTCAAGTAAGCAACAACAGAAGTTGTCTCTCCCCCTTGAAAATAAGTGTCAAACAAATTTTCTTTTTTCGCTTCAGAAACTAAATTTGGAAGTGCACCTAATAATAATTCAACATTGCCAAAACCAGAAGCATCCAGTAATTGTTTAAAGTTTACAAGTTCACCAATACCCGTCTCAGGAGTGAGCCTATAGCTAATTGCAACAATGTCTGGTTTTTTTAATTCAATTGCTTTAATAATCTCTTCAGGAGACTTTGAAGGACCTAGAAAAGTTGTATCGTAATCAAATTTTTCTGCAAGACGTAAAAAGTTTATTGGTCCTGCAACATGTGCGCAATTACCAATGCATGATGCGAGTATTTTTTTATTCACAGGTAAACACCGGTTCACAAATAAGAACATCACAAGAATCTTTAGATTTATCTCTAGAAAAATCTTTGATGTGTTTAATATTTCGTAGTCTAGAAAAATCTTCAACAACTGCATCCTTTCTAAGTCCCAATCTATCTAAGGTTCTTCCATTAATTCTAAAATCAATATTCAATTCTTCAGAAGCTAAATCAATTAAGTTATCAATATGAGGTGTTAAAATGCCTAAAGCACGACCAAGTTCAGAAAGAGGAACTAAACCAGTAGGAACATCTTCAGTTAAATAACGCATATTCAAAGTATCAGGAGATTTAAGATTCTTGTAAGAGGGATTAGTATGTAGCAAATCAAAAAGACTTTTCCGCGAATCTAAAGAGTACCGATCAACAAGCCATTCTTTAACGGTAGGTACTTGGACACCCAAAGCTGCAGCAATTGCCAACCGCTCTGCATCAAAAGATTCCATATAAGCAACTATTTCTTTTGTTGCTCCTTCACGATAAAAATCAAACGATTCTTTATTTTTTATTCGATCTTTATTTAACAAGGCTATTGTCGGATGAAATATTGGCCCTATATTCCCCAAACTTGTAGTTAGAATATCATCTTCCGCGTAAAATTGAGGATATAATTGATTGAGTAAAGTTTTAACTGAATTCGCCCTTCCACGAGGTAATGTTGAAAATGCCACACTATCCTTAACACCAAAAATAGTACTTAAACCCTGTTTAGGCGATCTTGTTGCATAAATTAAAGTATTTGCTTCAGCAATCGTGACATCTGCCGTACAACCATTTGAAATTAAAGTATTCATAAACTCAAGCGCGCCAAAAGTTCTCCCAGGGTTAAGAACAATCGTTTGACCATCAACCAAATAAGGAGCCATTAATTCAGCAACAGACCTATGGCCCACTGCAGTAGTAATAACCATAATAAGATCAGTATTAATTATAGCTTCAGAAATATTGGTTGTAACCATATTCAAAAAACCTTCAGAATTATAAACACCATTTAACTTAATTTTCATTTCTACTTGTAGTTTTTTCAAACGAGAAGAAGAACGATTAAATAAATTAACAAGATGACCTTGACTTGCAGCATAACCTGCTATCGCTTGACCACCACAGCCAGCACCTATTACTGAAATTCTCATTTTTTACCATCACAAATACAAAAGCACAGATTACTCTTAAAACGACATTCACTCATAAGTAACTGTGAAATGATATTTAAATATTATGATTTTTCGGTCTTAAAAGGGCAAATAAAGAGATAATTTCAGAGTAAAAGATGCATTCAGGGATAAAGTATAGAACAAATAACAAAAAAAAGACCAGAAACAAAATGAAAATTATAAAATGATTAAACAAAAGGAGCAGATTAGTGAAACAAAGGTAAAATAAGACATTTTAAAAGGAACAAAGACAGAATAAGCCCTAAAAATAAATTACAAAAATCATACAAACACACCCTCAGTATACAAAAACCTATACTAAATAACAACATTTATATACTAGTGCAGACATATGTTAAGACATGGTAATACTGTTTGACCAATTCAATCTTCCTGAGAGCATCTATGATATCTTGTTCGCAACAACGCAACAAGTTGAAGTAGCTAAACTCCTCATCGAAGAAATTAAGGTCAAAGGTGGAGAAATCGGTAAAACTGAAATGAGTATGTTTGCAACAGCTCTTCACGAAGGACGTATTGTAGAAACAGTATCAGATGGTCCTTTTAGACAAAAAAAACAAATTAAAATTTCCTACAACAAACGTCAATTTTACGATCGTATCTTAACCCCTATGAAAACTATGGGTCTTATTGATTACGATTTATACAAAAAAACATACAAGATCAGTGAAAAATTTAACAAAAATATGATGCGTGTTGGCCTTATGTGGCTACAAGAATTACGCAGACCCCCCCTCATTTAACATTAACCCCAAAAAAGATGGCGCTCTATGGATTTGATTCTATAACCCACCCTCCCCTCAAAACAATGCTTGGAGCGCCATCTTTTATTTTCTTATAAAAAAAATAACGATAGATACAAAACTAAGAAGTAGTTTTCAGAACATTTTTTATTTCTTTCAACAAGAAAAAAAGAAAAAAAAGAAAATTCAAAAATACGAAATATTTTTCACTTTAGAATCAGTTTTTGCAAAGTACGCTACCATTCCTTTACTGATTGCAAAACACCTTTATGCCAAGTTTCTATAATATCTAGCATTTTTGAACGAAGTAATTCTTTATTTTTTATTTTGTACACAAAAGTATATCCTCCTGTTTGGAGATTCACCTGATGTTTTTCAACAAGCCCTTGTGATAAAAGTTTCTTTATAGCTTTTTGTACAGTTGTTCTGTCTTTTCCAGACATTTCGCCTATTGTTGAAACGCATAAAGATTCAGATTGTTCAAGTAAAAAAATAAATAAATTATATTCTGTTTTATTCAAAGAAAAACTACAAGTAAATAAATCTTTAAGATCAATTTGTTTACAAGCAAAAGATATCATTGTTGTACCTCAATTATTTTTAGTGCGTTCAATTCTTTAAATTGAACTCGCTGACGCTCACCTCTTTGAAACAAAAGTTTCGAAGAGACCAGCAACTTCGTTGCTAAGTGTATGCAAGAATGGCATGTGAAGCTTATCATCTTGCCTCATGCTCCTTGTGTTCTAAATACTTTTGTGCTTCGAGTGCAGCCATACAACCAGTTCCTGCAGCTGTAATCCCTTGTCTATAGACTGTGTCTTGTACATCTCCTGCAGCAAAAACGCCTTCAATTTGGGTCTTTGTTGTCCCAGGGACTGTTTGTAAATAACCTGCTTTGTCACAGTCCAACATTTCTTTAAAAAGTTCAGTGTTAGGAACATGACCTATTGCTAGAAACATTCCATCTGCACTCAGTTCGCTTTCTTCTCCAGATGTTGAATCTTTAAGACGAACACCAGTCACTTTTTCTTCGCCAAGAACCTCTGCTATTTGTTTATTTGCTATAAGAATAATTTTCTCATTCTTTTTTATTCTTTCAAGCATAATCGGCGAAGCCCTAAAATTTTCTGTTCGATTAATAAGAGTTACTTTTGATGCGAATCTTGTGAGAAAATTTGCTTCTTCCATTGCAGAGTCTCCTCCTCCTACAACAATTATTTCTTTGTCTTTGAAGAAGAATCCGTCACAAGTAGCACAAGCAGATACGCCTTTTCCTTTAAGTCGTTCTTCACTTGGCAGACCTAAATATCTTGCTCTTGCACCTGTTGAGATAATGATTGATTTTGATTCGTAAAGAGTATCCCCCACCCAAACTTTGAAAGGAGTATTTGAGAAGTCAACTTTGGTTACATGTTCAAATTTTGTTTGTGCTCCAAACCGTTTTGCTTGTTCGCGCATATTATTCATAAGTTGTGGTCCTTGAATTCCTTCAGGAAATCCAGGAAAATTTTCTACTTCCGTAGTTGTTGTGAGTTGTCCTCCGGGTTGTTCTCCTTCAAGAACAAGAGTTGTTAAACTCGCTCGCGAAGCATAGATTGCTGCAGTAAATCCTGCAGGTCCACTCCCAATAATTAGCACATCAAAGTTTTCTACCATAATTAATCACCTAATAAATAAAGATTTTATGAGCATAAAAAAGGAAAAAGAAAAAAATAAATATACAAAGAAAATAGGATCTTAACCCTACATCTTACTTAATGCATCATCGATTTTTGATTTTAGTAAATCTTTTGGTGCGAAACCAACGATTCTATTAACTTCTTTACCATCTTTTAAGAAAAGAAGCGAAGGAATTCCTTGGATACCAAATTGACCTGCAAGTTCAGGATGATCTTCAGTATTAAGTTTTACGAATCGAAGTTTACCCTCATAATCACCACTTAATTCTTCAAAGACAGGTCCCATCATTTGACAAGGTCCACACCAAGGTGCCCAAAAGTCAAGAAGGACAGGAAGGTCAGATTGTTTTACTATTTCATCAAAGTTTTCTGGATTTATATGTTCTACAGTCATTATATTTCACCTTTAAAATATTATCTTGTGCAAATAATTCACACTTGTGATAAAAATACGCACAGTATTTATAAACTTAATGAACTTGTGCTCATAAACGAGGGTTTTTCGCACACTACAAAAGAACTGAAATGATTAAATCATGAAAATTCGTCATAATTGTTGTACCGTGAATGGCATAAACACCCGCGCCCTAAACAGGTTGTCTGACAATTAAATGATTTGCAACTAAGAGCTAAAATAGTATATTCAATAAGGTTAAACTAAGCTCCATTAAGCAAAACAAGAAATTAGGATTTTAAAAAAATAATTAATAGACAGCCTGTAAAGGGCAGGGTATGAAAAGCAACAATTATTCAAAAGACGAATTTTGTGATATCATAGAAACCAAATA
>CAZFEG010000059.1:0-5851 GCA_964517565.1 uncultured Methanosarcinales archaeon | reverse complement strand
GAAACTGGATTAAATATAACTAAAAAAAATAAAAAATAATTCTTAAATTAACTTGTTCATTTTGTGCTCATTGGATCAGTAACTCGGCCCACAAATAAAATGTTCCCTGTTTCTTTTTCTTGAATAACAAAAACAAAAGGATGGTTTGCTTCAAAACTATTCGTAGACATAGGCATACTCATTATGACCATCATGACTGCAGTTGCAGCAGCAGCAGTAGTTCCTTTCTCATCAACTTTAATATATGCTTGATGAATAACAGAGCCAATGAACAACTCTTGAGAACCAGTCATGCCTGAAAAATCAGCACCAGCACTAAAAGCAAGAGGCATACCCAAATTTATTAATGCTTCTTTCATAAAATATTTAGAATCAAATTCAAAAGAAGGAAGAGAAATATAACTCATTTCAACCATAGCCATCTGAGATTTATACTCATTAAGACGTCCAGAAGAAAAATCAATATCATCTAAAGTATAATTAGAAAAAATTCTTTCGTTCGTTTCAAAATTATATGATTCCATTTGTTTAGGTAACAA
The DNA here is from genome assembly GCA_964517565.1 of uncultured Methanosarcinales archaeon. Classification (GTDB taxonomy): domain Archaea; phylum Nanobdellota; class Nanobdellia; order Woesearchaeales; family SKGA01; genus SKGA01. Next base: position 5,312 of record CAZFEG010000059.1, on the reverse strand, counting down.
AATTAACATTGATACATCATCTCCTTTGTAAGAAAGTTCAAGAACTTGTAACTTTTCTGTTTCCAAATAATTAAATTCTTTTTCTTTCGGACGCATGTTCATCATGGGCGTAGTTACACTAGTTGTAGAATCTACATGAAAAAGACTATCATGAGTATCTGATGTGTCAAAAGCATAATCCCAATCACCCTTAAAATAAACAGCATTAGTTAAAACTAAACGAGTGTCAGAAGATAATATACCTTCAGGAATTAGATCTTTAATTTTATTATTAGTCTGATCTTCAATAAAAGTATTAATAGTCACACGAGAATGTTCAGTATCATCTACAAAATCTAAATTTGCAGCCTTACCACCATACCGATTGTCTACAAGAGTAAGATAGGAATCAAGAAAAGGATAATCTTGTTGAACCCACAAGGCATTTCCAGTCTTTAAAGAATAATCTTTATTACCAATATTCAAATCATTATAAATTGCAGCAAAATTCGGTCTTAGAACCTCTTTAGCAGGGAAATGAAAAACTGATTGCATTTCTTCAGCAGTTTTACCATTAGCACCTTCAAAAGTCATTGCCAAAGCAGAAGACATACTGTAAGGAGAATAAAAAATGTTTCCATCTTCAGACTTAATTAATTCAGAATATAAATCAAAAGCGAAAGCATTGTTCGCATCCACAACTTCTTGAACCCCCTCTTCAGAGAAACCAAAATCATCAGCAGAAGGAGGATTATTACCATTATAAGGAAAAATAAACGTCGTAGCTGCAAGGGAAACAAGAGCTAGAACAAGAATAACAGCAAGTAAAATGTATATGATCTTTTTCATAAATAAACTTATTAGAGAATATCTATATAAACATATCTAAGACTTCGGAATAGATCAAAATTAAGGAAGAAAGATAAAGAAATACTGTGAAAAAACAAAATAGAACTATTCCATAAGTTTTTTAAACACCATTCCTTCTCTTAACACTATGGATATGCTTGACGCACCAACAAAAGCACGTATGGAAAAGCAACAATACAGAATCGTGGGTAGTCATAGCGCTGTAAAAGTCTGTGGATGGACAAAACACATGATCAAAGGAGAAGGTGGATGTTACAAACTTAAATTCTACGGAATCATGTCAAATCAGTGTCTACAAATGACAACAAGTATGTCTTGTGCAAACCGGTGCATATTTTGTTGGAGAGATTACAAAAGTCCAGTTGCAAAAGAATGGAAATGGAATCTGGATTCTCCAGAAATTATTCTGGAAGGTGCACTTCACGCACAAAAAAAACTACTTGAAGGATTTGGGGGGAACCCCAAAGCAATAAAAGCCGTATATGAAGCATCAAAAGATGTGAAACACGTCGCGCTTTCATTAAATGGAGAACCTATTAATTATCCTAAAATCAATGAACTCATTGCACTCTTTGATAGAAATGGAATTTCAACATTTCTTGTAATGAACGGACAACATCTTGAAGAATTAAAAACTCTACGTCCAGTAACACAACTCTACCTCTCACTAGATGCACCAAACAAAGAACTCCTCAAAAACGTAACCAAACCACTCTTTACCGATTATTGGGAAAGGATGCAAGGATGTCTTGATTGTTTAAGTGAGAAAAAACATAGAACAGCAATACGAATCACCATGATAAAAGGACTTAACGATGTTGAGCCTGAAAATTATGCTGAACTCATAAAAAAAGGAAATCCTGATTTCTTAGAACTAAAAGCATACATGCACATAGGTGCAAGCCAAGAAAGACTCAGCAGAGCATCAATGCCAATGCATGAAGAAGTAGTTGCATTTGCAAAAGAACTCGAACCATTCCTTAAAGACTATGAAATGATGGCAGAACACGTACCATCACGCGTCGTCTTATTTGCAAAAAAGAAATTTAAAAAAGATGGCGAATGGCAAACGTGGATTGATTTCAAAAAATATACTGAATATGTTAATGGCAATAAAAATGATTGGAATCAACAAGATTACATGAGAAAAACCCCAGAACGATTTGTAGGAATAAACCCTGAAAGTAAAACATTTTCTTTTAAAGATCTAAAGAACGACCCTCGAAGAACATACGTTGAAGTATGTGAAGAAGGAGAAGAAATAGATTTAGAATAAATAGGACAGTGTTATAAGTAAAGTATGTTATACTTTCGCAAACTATATTGTGAAAGAGAACTTTGCAAAAAGGATTCTGAAGTAAAAAGCACTTCGCAGAATTCTTGCAACATAAAAATCGTAAAGTTATCTTTAGAATTTCGAATTATTCAAAATTCTCTAAAAACAAACCAGTACAATTTCTTTTTTTCTTGAACTAAAACATCAATTAAAATACGAAATTATTCTTAGAAAAATTATATTAAATTAAGCAGGACCTAAATATTGTTCAAGGTAACGTTTAAACTTATCTTTTGTTATCTCAGTAGGATCCTTGCCCTTCTTTTTAATAAAACCATCAGGATTATAACATAAATCTGATTGACTTAGAAAAATCACAGGAACGTCAGGATTATATTTCTTTGAAACGTTAAAAATATACTCTCCCCCTTGATTACTCCGAGCCCAAAGATACATATAACTATCAGCAAATAAGATGCCATACTTAAGGCCGCGTTTGATAATTCTTGCAGCAGAATTAGCATTATAAAGAGGCTTAGCTTCATAACCTAAATCAGTAACAACTTTTGTATACCGCTTCAAGTCATCAGGATCATCATCAACAAGTACAACTAATTTTGACATAAAAAGAGTAAAATACGATTTAAGTTATAAATATTATGGAAAAAAGAGAAAATAGTAATAAATAAAAATACAATTAATCAAAAAATAGCCAGGTTAAGACTACAAACCCTGCGGAAAACTAAAGAATTTCTTTAATATTTCGTACCATCTGAAGTTCTTCATTTGTTGGAATTACAAAAGCCTTCACATCACAAGTAGAAGATGTAATTACTTCAGCATTTTTTTTATTAGCTTCATCATCAATTAAAAAACCAGCATAAGTAAAATTAGCAAGAATATCTTTTCGTACAGTCCAAGCATTTTCACCAATACCACCTGTAAAAATAATTGCATCAACACCGTTCATGGCTGCGACATAACCACCCATTAATTTAGTTAATCGATAACAAAATACATTATGCGCTCGTTTTGCATTAAGATCACCAGCAAGCATTTTCTCTTCAATAACACGATGATCCGAGCTAATTTGTGAAAGACCCAGAAGACCAGACTCTTTATTTAAAATAGTATTAACACGCTTAGAAGTAATATCCTCAACATCCATTAAAAAAGCAACGATAGCAGGATCAATCAAACCACACCGAGTTCCCATAATGCTACCTTGCATAGGAGTAAAACCCATGCTCGTATCAATAGATTTCCCGCCTTGAACAGCACAAACACTCACGCCATTACCTAAATGACAACTCAAAATTTTAGCATCAGGCTTGTTTAACTTTTCTATAGCGCGTGCAACAACATACTTATGACTAGAACCATGAAAACCGTACTTCCTAATTCTATGAGTCTTATAATATTTATAGGGGATGCCATAAAGATATGCTTTTTCAGGAAGCGTGCTATGAAACGCAGTATCAAATACTGCAAAGTGCTTAGCATTAGGCATTAAATTCCTAAGAATTTCCATACACATGATGTTAGCAGGATTATGTAAGGGAGCTAAGGGAATTAACTCTTTCAATTTTTCAATAACAACAGCATCAAGCAAAGTGGTTTTCTTAAATTCCTCACCACCATGAACTGTTCGATGAGCAACAAAACCGATTTTGTTTAAAGAAAAACCTTTCTCACCCAATATGTCAATCAAGGCATGAAGAGCAACTTTATGATCTGGCAAAGCTACATTAATTATTTCCTTTTCACCAGCATACTTTATTTTTATCTTTGATGATTCCAAAGAAATTGCATCACACATACCTTCAATAACAGAGGTTTCATTCTCAAAAATCTGAAACTTAATTGAACTAGAACCTGCGTTAATTACTAAATAATCTGAATTTGTATTTACCATATTTTCACACAACGAATAATGAAGTATGACAAGTAATCCCAACCCATTTTAAACATATCTATTTTAAGCGAAGAATGAATAAGAGAAATAAAACAAAAAGGGTACAGAAAAGATATCAAAAAGATAATCTACATAAACAACAAACAAACGCCAGAACTATACTGTAAATTATTTTTCTCGCAGAATTCTGTGAGTTCTTGATTATCAGCACCTGGTTGAAACCAAATCTTTTTTATTTCTTTTTCTAAAGCTTTCTGAAGAATTGCTTTGCCAATAGTTGGATTTACAATCATGACAAGGGTATCTATTTCTTCAGTAATATCATCTAAAGAATTACGGCAAGGATGTTCAAGAACAGAGTCACAGTTTGGGTTAATAGGAATAATAAGCTGCTGAGGAAACTGTTGAATAAGGCTTTTGAAGACTTTATACCCGAAACGATCAGTAGTATCAGTAGCACCAACAACTGCGATAGATCCTGTAAAAAATTGATTTGTCATACTTGTAAGCATAATTATTCATTTATATACTTTGTGAAGTACCACTGTAAGGAGAATAGAGAAGATATACGCCACATTTATAAGGCAAATTGTATTCCCTGAGAAGTGATGTACAACTGGATTAAAGCAGGGATTTTGTTCGTAGGAATGACAATAATGCCTATCACAGAAACTATAGCTCAAACCAGACAAGAAATTTCTCAAGTTCTCCATGCAGAAGATAATACAACAAATACCTATTCTTTAGCAGATGCAATCATCGAAGGTCTTGAAAAAAATGCAGGACCACAAATTAAAATTCTACAAATTAAAAACGACAGTCTTGGTATTATTATTACAAAAAATGATAGAAGAAGTGTGAAACTTAGTTCAAGCGGAGGAACAGGATATGATCCCTATCCAGATATCGACAGACATGTTTTTGGTAATACAGACAACCAATTAGGTAAACCCTACTTCGAATTATCTCTTTCCATAGGTATAGCAGTACTCAACCCAGACACAAAATACAAAATTGCAATTGCAAAAACAAACGGGCAAAATAATATGATTGGCTATGAATACGAATATACCAACTTAGTTTCAACAATCATAAAACAATATTTCGGCATACAAAAAACCAAAAAAAATATCATAGAATATAAAAATGAAATAAACCTCATTGATAATCTTATTGAAGGAATAGAAGATTCGTTACGTATTAAAAAACTTACACCACTCTTACAATCTCAAAAAATTAAAGTAAAACAAGAACAACAAAAAAAAACTTAAT
>CAZFEG010000058.1:0-5947 GCA_964517565.1 uncultured Methanosarcinales archaeon | reverse complement strand
TATACTAGTGAACTTAAGATAAATCTTACGACAAAACTAGAAGTAAAAGAGGAATTACGAGCAACATGGCTTGTTGCACTAGAATACCTGGATGGAATACAACAAAGACAAACTGAAACTGCAACAAGCGGACTAGATCATGATAAAATAATAGTTCTAAAAAAAGAATTTAAAAATATAGATCTAAAAACAATAGACTACTTCACAAAAGAACAACACATAAACCATACTGTCAATGAAGAGATGTGGCTAGGTTATGAAAATATACCACTCATCAAACATTCAATGACAGGAAACGTATTAAGATTTAATAATAAAACATACGAGTTCATAACAACACTCCCTGAAACACACTGGTTCTCAGAATTTAAAATACTATCAGAAGAAGTACGTAACAAACATTATGTTGTAGAACCTGTTGTTGACACACGCCGTTTGAGCGTATTACAATCATATTTTCTACAAGAATACTGCCTCCCCGAAAACAGAGATAATTTGGGATGGTATTCCAAATATAAGCAATTAGAAAAAAACACACGCAAAGAAGGACACGTCATGTTTTTCCCAAAATCTGATTCAAAAGACCTCATCGTTTTTCTCAACGGATTTGTAGACAAAGATACATGGGATAGAAGTTTCAAACTAAAAGGAATATACCCAGGAAAAAACGGTGGCGAAATTGGAGTCGCAAGACCAACAACATACGCTCTTCGAAATGCAGTTCTAGAATACACTGCAAGCAAAGAATTTCTCGAAAAAGAATAAGTCTTAACAATACAATTTAGAAATTTTAAAAAAAAATAAAAATTAAACTAATCTAACAGCGGTTCCAGACATAGAAACACCAATGTCAATAGGATCTGGAGAGTTAATAAGAATAGGAGATGAAAACGTTTTCAACGGAAGCGGGAAAGCGGATTGTACATATACTGAACCGTCAGGATTAGTCGATGCTAAAGCAACAACATTATCACTGAAAACAACATAACCAGTCGCACCACCATTAAATCTAGATTGATTATGTTTGACAGAATTTATCATTAAAGATATATCGGAATTCGGATCCTGAGACACTTTACGCACATCACTATTAAGAATATTCTTTGTGACAAAAGCCAAATTATAATTATTTAATACATTAAGACCAGGACCAAGTTCAGACGTCATAAAATTAGGAGCATGACTCACAGAAACACCTAAATAAATTGGTGCATGACCTGTAGCAAGAACAGACATCCCCTCTTTAATTTTAGTACTCAGAACTTCCAATTTGGTAGAACCAAGTTTTCTTTTCAAAAACAGAGATAAATAAGCCATATCCCCTCCAGGAATAATAAGACCGTCAATTGAGTTGAAAGTATCTGCATCAGGAAGAGATGCGTATACAGTAGATGAGGATAAATCAAAATTATGAGATATAAAATTAAGAGAACCACGAGTATTACCAAGCAAACCTTCAGTTAAGATAAGAATCTTTTTTGATGTAGAGAATAATTTAGTAACAGAGTCAGCAACACCATTATAAGGTCCATTTTTTGCTAAGTCATGTAAATTTCCTGCAAGTATAATATTATTTTTCATAATAAATCACCTATAAAAGACCTAAATTGCGAGGAATTTAAATAATTTGCCAAGACTATTTAAAAAAGACAGAAAGCCAAACAGAAAGCAAAAAGTGAGAGTATTTAAATAGCAAAGAGAAGTACCTCACTATAGAAAAAGACAAAACGAATATGTGAAGCAATATGATTGCTGGACATTTAATTAACAAAAAAGTATAACAAATGTGCAGAGCAATATAATTGCTGGCACATTCTCGTCATAAACAAGGAGACTCGAATGAAATTTAAAGGATTTACACTGGATGAATTCCAGATCAAAGCGATTGAATCAATCGATAACAATAACTCATGCGTTGTAAGCGCAAGTACAGGAACAGGAAAAACACTTATCGCAGAATATATTATCAACAAACACCTTCCTGAAGGAAATACAATAATATATACTGCACCAATAAAAGCACTTTCTAATCAAAAATACAAAGACTTTTGTGCAGACTACGGAAAAGAAAATGTCGGACTTCTTACAGGAGATATTGCAATAAACGCAAGAGCAGGCATACTCATCATGACAACAGAGATTTATAGAAATATGCTTCTCTCAAATGATCCACTTATTGATAACGTGACGTACGTCATATTTGATGAAATACATTATATTAATGATATACAAAGAGGAACAGTATGGGAAGAAAGTCTTATTTTTTCTCCAGATCACGTACGGTTTCTTGCATTGAGTGCAACCATTCCTAATTATAGAGAATTTGCAGCATGGATAGAAAAAATCAAACACCATAAAGTAGACACTGTCTTTTATGGACAACGAGCAGTACCACTCACACATAAAGTATACGATACAAAATTAGGACTTACAACAATTTCTGCAATAGAACATGACAAACTCAAAGAAAGCGAATTTGATCACGGCCTAGAAATGATCCATCGTAATAAAAAAGGAAAAAAATACGGATCAAAATTTGGAAATCATCATGCACCAACACGCATTAAAGCAGCGCATCACCTAGAAGTTATTCCAGCAATCAAAGATAAAATCCCAGCACTCTATTTTTGTTTCTCAAGAAAAAAATGTGAAGACTACGGGAAAGAACTTGCAGCAAAAAAAGATTATTTAACAACAGAAGAAAATATGATTGTAACAAATTATATTCGAGAACACATCACACCAGAAATTGCAAGTATGCGATCAACAAAAGCCTTACGAAAAGTATTACCAAAAGGAATAGGCTATCACCATTCAGGAATGCTTCCAGCACTCAAACAAATTGTGGAACACTTATTCGGTCAAGGACTCATAAAAATGTTATACACAACAGAAACGTTTTCTGTAGGAATAAACATGCCAGCAAAAACAGTTATTTTTAACTCATTAGAAAAGTATGACGGAGTAAGCACGCGAATGCTTAACGCAAAAGAATACTTTCAAATAGCAGGACGAGCAGGACGAAGAGGAATAGATACAGAAGGACTTGTTATAGCATGCGTAAATAGAAAATTTACGAACCTCAAAAAACTTGCAAAAATATCAAGTATTGATGACGAACCAATCATTTCAAGATTCACACTCTCAACAAACACTGTGATTAACCTTATAGACAACTTTGACGAACAAACACAAGAAAGAGTTCTCAAAAGTAGTTTTGATTATTACACGAGAACACAACAAAACCAAAAAGCGGTTCACGTCATGGCGAGTTTCAAACACAAACTCAAAGTATTGAAAAAACTCAACTACATTGTTCCTCTCGCAGAAACATTAGAGAAAGGACAACAACACATGGAGCAAGATAGAACATACGCGCTCACAGTAAAAGGTCGATTTGCAAAATATCTATACTCAAATGAAATACCACTCACTGAATTATTCCATCTTCCATTCCTACATAAAATACAAAACTCAGACTTACTCATCATACTTGCAGCACTGACGTATGAAGAAAGAAGACTCGACTATTTTATGATTAAAGGAAGTGAAAAAACATATCAAAGAATACTAAAAACATTAGAAAGAACACAACTCTACAAAGACCTTAACAAAACATCATTAAAAAGAATGATAAACTTCGTAACAGCATGGGCACAAGGATCAAGCTTTACAGAACTCATGACATTTAGTAACTTGGCAGAGGGAGACATCATACGATTCTTCAGAAGATTAGTTGACACACTCACACAACTACAAAGAGCAAGCGAAGACGAAAGACTCAAAGAAAGACTAGAAACAATTATTTCTTTAATTAATAGAGATATGGTTAGCGCATATCTTTAGAGAATTCTAAAAAAAAAGAAAAAGTAAAAAAACTATCTATTCAAATAATCCATTTTTGAAAAAGTTTGACCTTGAGGCCCTCTCAGAGATTCATTATTGATAGCATCAATAACCAAAGTTCCAATATCTACTTTTTCTTCAGACTTTTGAACATCACCATCTATATCTAAGAAAGTAGTAATTGATGGACTTTTAGTTCCGACATAATCATCAACAGAAATACTTTCATTAAAATAAGAAGCACCTACATCCTCAGTATTAAGGTATTCGACATCTGTATCAACATCACCAGCAGCCGCAACAACCGCATCAACATTATCAAAAGAATTAATATATTCTTTAAGATCAGACGTGGATAATAATAAATATTCAGGAGGATGATCGTTAAAATCAACTTGTTTAGAATCATAAGCAGAAAAATTAGAGTCCACTAAAAAAACTAAACTTGTAGGAATACCACCATGGGATAAACCATTTACAGAAATAGCATCATCAGCGGACGAATCACGCACAGCGCGAATAGAATCATGTGGAAAAAGTTTTCCCAAATGAAGGCACAAATCTTCTTTCAAATTATAAATTTTTTCTTTAGGAGCCCACACGGCAATGTATACTGAATTTTTCATCGTAAAAAGATGAAAATAAAAAGGAAGTTATAAATCTTGCTATGCCAATCTTACCTAGGCCCGGTCAAAGCGAGACGTTTCCTGTGCCGCTCAATAAACTCGCAGGCGAGGGTCAGCGCATTCAAGTAAAAGTACTTGAACGCACTACAAATAAGAAAAAAACTAAAAATTAATCAGATTTACCAAGCTTTTCTCGAACAGTTTTATCAACAGCGGCAGAGGCAAGTTTTCCTAGTTCTTCTTGGAAAGAACGAATATCAGTAAAATCTCTATAGACTGAAGCAAAACGAATGTACGCAATTTTGTCAAGTTTCTTCAAACGGTTCATAACAAGAACACCAATTTTAGTACTCTTTACTTCTCGCTCATCAGAAGAACGTAACTTATATTCAATACTGTCAACAAGTTTCTCAATTTCAAAAACACTTACAGGACGTTTTTCACAAGAACGAATAAGACCGCCAATAATTTTTTCCCGAACAAAAAGTTCATGTTTCCCATCTTTCTTTACAACAAATAATGGTTTGAGTTCTATACGCTCATAGGTTGTAAAACGTTTATCACATTTCAAACATTCACGGCGACGACGAGTCTCAGACTCAGAAGTTTCTCGTGTTTCAAGAACTTTAGATTCAGAATGAGAACAGTACGGGCATAACATGAGTTTACTAAATAGTGAACTCATTTAAATACCTTTTCTAATAGAATTCAGTTTGAAAATAATTAATACAAAGAAGGATCAAGTTTTTGATTGAATGTTTCACGAGGTTTGGTTACAGGAAATGAATGAGAACCACCCTCAAGAACAGCAATACGCACAGGACCAACAGATAATTCGTTTATACAATCGCCAACTTCAGGAACAACAGCAATATCATTAGAACCATAAACTAAACTAAGAGGTGTAGTGTTTTTTTGAAGCGCGTCAACAATATTCCATCTAAACATGTTACGACCACTCAGAATATGAGCACGTTGTTCATCAAGAGGAACATTCATCATTGCAAGGAATAAACTAAAGTCGCTTTTGTTAACATATTCATTGAATTCAGGATATAAAGAAAGTTTCTTAGAAAATAATGTTTGTATCTGACCCATTCCCCTACCAAAAGACTCGCCAAGAATTCGTACCAAAGAATTGTCCATAAACTCTGCAATTAAAGGAAACTTTGTTGATTCTTTAAACGCATAAGGAGGAGTTAAACCATGAATATGAGTCACGCCTTCATTTGCCACAGCATATTCAACAGCTGTCATAAAACCCGCATCATAAGCAACAAAAGAAAATTGTTCTATACCCTCAGCTTTTATGATTGCTTTGACATCTTCAACATATAACTCCTTATCGTAACTATGATAGGAATCAGGCTTATCAGATTTACCCGTACCACGAGGATCAAAGTTAATAGAAGACTTACCTGCGCCATTATATAATATCTCTAAGGCCTCCAAAGAAGTTCTATTCATTGAAGATG
>CAZFEG010000057.1:0-6042 GCA_964517565.1 uncultured Methanosarcinales archaeon | reverse complement strand
CATCATAACTGTCACCATTGGACCCATGGTTCCACCCATAGCTCCTGCCATCATTCCTTCCATTGCACCCATGATTCCACAGCCTTTTCCTGTTATGAATCCTATTGTTGTACCTACTATCAATCCAACTAGTGCACCAATGAAAAATCCGTTTGTTGCTCCAAGTATTGCTCCAAGCATCATTCCGGTTTGCATTCCAAATGTCATACCAACCATCATTCCCATCATGCAAGTAAGTTTAAATCTGTATGAATAAAAGTACCATGCTGCGATTCCTATTGTTGAGACGGTGATTGCAAGATATAAGAACCAAAGGCCGTATGCTGCTAGAAATCCTTCTTTTCCTTGTAAGAAACTAAAGTACATAATTACTTCTAGTACAATAAGTGCCAAGAATGTAATTCCTAATTTTTGTATTGCTTGACGTTCAACAGTGTATGCATGTTTGTTTTCTTTGAAATGTCTCATTCGTTCATTGAATGTTTTTCTTTCAAATGGATTAAAATCTGCTCGAAATCCTGCTTTTTTTACTATTTGTTTGAGATCTTCTTTACGCACTTTTTCTGTGTGGGTAATAATTAATCGATCTTCTTTAATTGCTATATTTTCTACACCTTCTTGGTGTCCAAGTCGTTTTTTTAATACATGAACGCAACTTTCGCATTCAATATCTGGGCAATAAATTGTTGTTTGCATTTACATAACCTCGTATCCTTCTGTACTTATTGTTTCTTTAATTCTTTCTAGACTTACTTCTTCTATTTTATAATCTATTTCTATATTATTTTCATTGTGATTTGCGTGGACTAATTCTACACCTTCTATTTCTTCTATTTCTTCTTTAAGAATGATTTCGCAGCTTTTGCAGTGCATTCCTTGTACTTTGATTTTTGTGTGTATCATTTCCCTTAGTCCCTCTATTATTATTTTGTTTCTCTTGGTTCTATATAGTACCTTCTTCGTTTAATCTATTCGCTTTACCGTTTGTACCTGTCGAATTATCGTTCGAGACCGTTTAGAAGTGATTTTTGCGTTTTTGTTTGTTTATATACTATTGCGCACTTTTATTTTGTTTTATTTCAAGAAATAGTTTCAATCAGCAGGTGTGTTTAATAATATATCTGAGTTTGTTGCTCAACAAGATTTCGAAAGATTTATCAGGGATTCCTATAAACAAATTAACTAAGATGATTATTTCTACGTATATCAAGAAACTTGAATCTCTTGATTGTTCTCCTCGGATAAAAGATGTACCTCGTAAAGAGTGGCCTCTTGAATTTCAAAAAGGAGAACATTTGTTTTGGCAAGTACCTCGGTCAACTGCACAGTTTCTTTTTTCACTTGTATCTTTTGTTCAGCCAAAGATTCTTCTTGAGTTGGGAACTTCTGTTGCTTATTCTGCAATATGGCTTGCTTCTGCAATGCCAACTGGTGCGCATTTGCATTCTATTGAGTTTAGTGAAAAGCGTCATGCACTTGCAAAAGAATCAATTTCTGCTTGTCAATTAAATAATCAAGTTACTTTGTATCAAGGAAAATTTGCTGCAGTTTTAGAAACTTGGAATCAGACAATTGATTTTCTTTTTATTGATGCAGATAAACTTGCTTATCTTGAAAACTTTATGCGTCTTGAACCTTTTTTTAAAAAAGGGACTCTTATCGTTGCAGATAATATTCTGGATGATCCTGTGAAAATGAAACCTTTCACAGATTATCTTCGTTCTCATAAAGATTTTTCTTCAACTATAGTTCATTTGGATAATGGCTTACTTGTTGCAAGAAAGAACTAGTTTTTTCTATTTCTTCTATTTAATTAATTGGTGTAGAAATTCATGGGCGAGCCCGAAGTGATTGCTTGAGCTTGCGAGAGCTGCCAAAAATATTTTTATTTTTGAGCATGTTCAAATCCTTGTATTTTTTTAATAATTTGTGAGAAGATAAAGAAGCGAGCCCGAAGTGATTCATTTGAGCGTAGCGAGAATGTGCAGGAACTTTAGTGACTGCATGTTCAAATCCTTGTATTTTTTTAATAATTTGTGAGAAAATAAAGAAGCGAGCCCGAAGGGATTTGAACCCTCGATCTACGGCTCTCTTTACACCAAAAAATTCATTTCAGCATGTAGAAGGCCGTCGCCTTATCCAGACTAGGCCACGGGCCCGTGACTTGTAATTTAAAAACCAGAATCTGTTTAAAAAGGTTATTATTTCTTAGTTCGCGACATAAATTGCTTATTATTCATTTCGAGGACTAAGTTGTGAAAGACAAAACCATTACAATTTATTTTTGTCTTGAACTATCTCTATGTGCTCTTTACTGTGTTTAAAATGTGTTTTTTTCTGTAAAAAGGGGTCTTCAAGTAGCTTATCGTGTTCTTTTTGTAACTCTTCTTTTTCTCCTGGCTTGAATTTGTAGTCTTCATCAACTATCCATCCGCAGCAGTTTTTTGATCCGCATAAACAGGGGAAATATTCATCAGGTCCATCAAACCCGTAATTATAGGTTATTTCTTCTCCTTTCTTAATATCTTGAGTAGCTTCAATCCATATTTCTTCATCGTCATAATTTACTGGTTCGCAATTTGTACTGCAACTGTGGTTGATAAATCGTGCTTCGTTGCCTCCTCGAGAAGCGTCAATGTCTTGATTTTTATTTAAGGTAAATATCCAAAGCTCTCCTTTTGCTTTGTGTTTTGATTCCATTTTTTCTGCAAGACTTTTTGAAACAATTTTTCCTTTGTATTCTATAATTTGTGTTTCTTTAGGAATATCTCTAATTGCAAAACATCCTCTATCTTTTTTTTCTGTTTGTTTAACAATAAGCCAATCGTTCATTGCGCTAGAAACATGTTTACGTTTTATAAGCCTTTTCTTTCCAAACTTTGTGCTGCTATATGGTTTATTTTGGTTGATAGAGAAATGGATTTGTTAATTTTTCTGTACGTGGATCTTTTTTATATTGTTCTTTGAATTCATTAATTATTGTGTCTGGTAGTGCATGATATTTAATTGCATTCATTTGTTTTTTTATTGTTTCTACAACGAGAATTCTTTCATCAATTGTGTAGGTATATTTTTTTCTATTTCGATGCGACTAATTATAAGATCAATACCATTCTCTTGCACTCTATCATCTTTAAGCATATCAGGAACTTCGCTTAACAATACTTTTTTATTATCCTTTACTGTATTAACAAGTAGTTCGTATGCTTCTTTTGGATTTTTTGCTGCTGTAAATGAATTTAATAAATTTAAGTCTACTAAAATATATTCAAAGAATAAAATGCCTCCGAAGTTTCGAAGACCTAAAAAATAATCATGTTCAAAATGTTCCATGGTTAATGACTTTTAGCAACGTATACAACAGTAGTTGCTTTCTTACCACATACAGGGCAATCACAGAATACTTCTTCATTTTTCTCGAACCATTCTCCTCGTACTTCTCCACCCAAATCTTTTTCAATTCTTGTGGCGCAAGTTTCTCCGTCCTTATCTATTGAGCAAAATGATGTTCGTATCATATATCCTTTGTCTAGTCCTACTTTTATTTCTTCTTGAGTTTTTGCATCTATGCATTTCTCTTCAAAGATTTTATTTGCTGCTTTTTTTAGATTTTCTGTGAATGTATTTTTTATTTCATTAACTGTTTTGGATAATTCATCCATGCTTAGTGTTTGTTTTTCGCCTGTATCTCTGCGAAATACAACTAATGAATTATTTTCTACGTCTCGTGGTCCAATTTCTACTCTGATTGGTACTCCTTTCATTTCCCATTGGTTGAATTTCCATCCTGGACTAAATTCTCGTCTGTCATCGTATTCAACAGTGAACCCTTCTTGTTCTAATTGTTTTGCAATTTCACTTGCTTTTTGTAGAACTGGTTCTTCTTTACCTTTGAGTATTATTGGAACAACAACGATTTGTTTTGGTGCGATTTTCCATGGCAGAATTAATCCTTTATCATCGCCATGAAATGTAATTATTGCACCGTAATTTCTAGAATGTGCAGGTCCATAACAAGTAATCCAACCTTCCTCTTCTTCGCCTTTTTTATTAGTAAATGTAACATCAAAAGCTTTACTGAATTTCTTACCAATAAGATGTGTTGATGGAAGTTGTATAACTTTTCCGCTTGGAAGTAATACGTCTGCTGCAAAAGTGTTTACTGCTCCTGGGAACTTATCCCATTGAGGACGTTTGAAAAAAATATGAGGTAGTGCTAATTCGCCGTATAATAATTTCTGAGTTATTTCCATGTCTTCTTTTACTTGACCCCAAGCTTCTTCTTCAGTTGCAAAGACATTGTGTGCTTCAGACCAATGAAATTCTCTTGTTCTCATAAAGGGTCTAGTCATTTTTGTTTCATGACGGAAAACACTAACACTTTGATATCTTTTTAATGGGAGATCGTTATAACTTTGAATCCATTTACCATACATGTCATATAGTGCAGTTTCAGAAGTAGGACGTAATGCTAAACGTTCCTCAAAGACTTTGTCTCCCGCACCAGTAACCCAGAAAACATCTGGAGTAAAACCCTCAACATGTTCAGCTTCTTTATGGAAGTTACTTTCTGGAATGAGTAGTGGCATAATAAGTGGTTCGTGTCCTTTATTTTCTAGTTCTTCTTCCCACATACGAGTAATTGTTCGAATACTTCTTACTGCCCATGGCATATAGACTGGAAAACCTTTCAGATTGTAACGAACATCTGCAAGTTCTGCTTTTTTCATAAGTTCTGTGAACCATTCACTGAAGTTTTCATCTTTTTTTACTGAGATGCCTATTTGCTTAATTTTTGCCATTTTTTTTCCTTTTGCTATTTTTTTGCTAAAATTTCAGAGAGCTTTGCTTTCGCATAACTTTTGTCATATATTTTATCTTGTGGTACTAATTAATAAACGTTTTGTAGATTGGAGTGTTTTCTACTCAAAACGATTTTTTTAAAAGAAAAAAGAATGTTTGTTAATTATGCTTGTCGTTTTTCGTGTGGGAGTGATCTTCTCACACTAATGGGTATTTTCCCCATTTTAAACTCTTTTTTTGCAATTTCAATTGGATTAAAGTTTATTTCTCCAATTTCTTTTTTTGTAAGTTTGACGAGTGGTTGTGCACCTTGTGCGATTTGTAATGCTCGAGAACCGATCATTCGTGCTTTTTCGTAAGAAGTGTGTGTTCCTTCTTCCATCACAATATTAAGTGTTTCAGGACTATTTTCGTTTGATACTACTTTTGCATCTTCTTTTTTTGCACTCATTAGAATTTTCCCCTTTAACTAGAATAGTTCTAGAAGTTCGTTTCTATTTATAAACCTTATGGGCTCTTAGTTTGCGTATTAGGCTTTGGAAGCTCTCGTATCCATCGTTTTTCATTACCTAGTATTGTACTTCTTCCATGTCCTGGATAAATAATAATTTCATCATTCATTTCTGCGAGCATTTGTAGTGATGCATACATTTCTTTATCGTTTCCACCAACATCTGTTCGCCCGTATGTTTCTTTGAATAAGGTGTCTCCTGTTAACATGAACTTATTATTAAAAAGTAAACAAACCCCTCCTTTAGTATGTCCTGGTGTGTGTATTACTTCAAATTCTATTTTTCCAAATTTCATGTGTTTTTCTAGTTCGGAAACCTTTTTTGGTAGAATAAGTGTTTTTCCTGTGAACATTTTTGAAATAACTTGTTGTGATTTTAGTGTTTTTATTTCTTCAACATGTGCGTATGTCGTTATTTGTTCAAATGCGTGTGCTCCGTCAATATGGTCAAAATGTGAATGTGTTAGTATAATTGCTTTACAGTTTCTTCCATCAATTATTTTTTTGATGAGTTCTAAATCTTTTATTGCGTCTGAGCCAGGGTCTACAACTATGCATTCTTTGTCATTGCCTATAATATAACAGTTAGCTTTTAATTCTCCTATTCGGAGATTTTCTATTTTTAACATTTGTTCTTACCTGTTTTTTATTTAAAAAATATTCGAAAGAATAATTTTTTTAGGGGAATCATTTGCATTTTTTTATGTTTTTTTCAGAGGTTTTTATTT
>CAZFEG010000056.1:0-6086 GCA_964517565.1 uncultured Methanosarcinales archaeon | reverse complement strand
ATAGAATCTACTCTACATCACAAAAGTCAAACAAGTTAACTCCATCAACAATAAAGAACAGGTTCTAATTATTAAAGATATCTAATGAGAAATCTAAAAAATTATTTATTTGTAGAATTCCAGGAACACAACTTTGTTTGAATATTTCTGCAGAGTGTCTCGTTTTCTTGCTAATGACTTTAATTGAAGTACATCATTTTTGTAAGAAGGAAAAGTATCCAAGTTTATATCAAAAGGATTAGTAGAAACTCCTGTTTCTGTTTCAAAACGTTTCTGAATCAAACCATACAAGCTAGTAAGACTATCTTGAAAAGAAGGAGATTTGTTCTCCACAGGAAAAGTAAACAATTGTTCTAACGAAGAAGTTTGAAATAACGAGTCTGAAACCGTAGAATCAAGATCAGAAGAAGAAAAAGTAGAATGTAAATTTTCAGCCGCTATTGGAGGCACTATATTATTAATTAAATATTTACGAGAAAAATTAGTAGTTGTAACCACCAAAGAGAACGCCAAAAGTCCCACAACAAATGTGTTCAAGATACGATTATATGATTGTGGACCAACAATAGCTTCTGGTTTAGATGCACCACGCTTAGTAAATTTCGAGTTAAATAATTGCATTTTAATAGAGATAAAATAAGAATTTATAAACTCTCTTATTCAAAAATATTGAACAAAAAGATAAAAGAATTATTTGAACAAAGCTTCTAAGAAATGATCAACATAAGGTTTTGCAGCCAATTTTGCCATCGTTCCTGAATATTGACAAGTACCACCAATAGAAAATCGCGAAGGCAACTCACCAACTCCTGAAACAAATTTTTCTTCCTTCGAATCAACAAATAAACCAGTTTTTACAGGAGTATATGTTAAAGTCAACGAATCAATTCCTGGCTCAAATGAACCAGAAAAATCATTATCAACAACGCACAAAGTAGAACATACAGTGTCTCCTGTAGAATAAACTAGTGGAAACCAAGCAAAATAAGTATTGTCTATTGAATGTCCTCGTACAATAACTTCATTTCCCATTTTTATTTGATCAGATTCAAGAGATTTAACTTGTTTTTCACAGTCAATAGATTGAGCGGGAAGAACATAGGATAAGAAAACGAGACTAGCAAGGCCTATTAATTTTTTTAACATAAACAAGAGACTCAAAATGAGCTTTATAAGTGTTACTCTTTGAAAGAAAATAAACCAAGGCAGAAAAAGCAAACGAAAACTAAATCAAAATTCTTGATTATCTGAAAGATTAAATTGTGTTAATACTTCTTCATTAATCGTTACTAATTGTTTTCTTGCTTGCAAATCTTTAAAGTTTTTATCAAGTGCGAATACTAGAATATTATCTTGATATTCTTTGAGAATGGGGATTCCTTTAGATATAAGCTTATGTAAGAAGGTAAGTACTAATTCATCTGTCAGACCCAAATATTGAGCTATAACATGTGGAGGAAGAGCTTCAGCCGAAGTATACAATGCTACAAAAACTTCTTGTTCGCGCAGAGAAAGAGGTACATCAAAATTTTCAAGAGTTGCTTGAGAGGTATTTGAAAATGCGAGTTCATCTATTCGTTCGGTAAGTTTGTCAATCATTTGTTCAAGTTGATTGAACCGTTGATGAACGCCATCAATTTCAGCAGTATTTTGATTTATAGAATCAAGATGTTCTGAAAGTTCTTCTCTTACCTTGCCAAAACCTGCAGCAAGACCTTTCTGCATACGTTTTATCTCGCGCGATGCATTTGATGACTTAAGTTGTATCTTCACCCTGTTAAACCCCTATAGAGAGTAGAGAAGAGTCTCATTTTTAAATTTATGTGTAGTGCAAGAACTCCACGCAGAAAAATACTACTTAAGAGTGAATACGTTTGGAAACATTTATATACATGGTAAATAATAAGAGTTCCATGAGTAAAAAAGGACTATTCGTTGTTATTGATGGTATAGATTACGCAGGGAAAACAAATGCCTTAAAGCGCGTTGAAATCAATAATGGCTTAGACACCCCAGATATTCAAAAATATGATGGAATTCCTAAAGAAATGGGGGATAAAACCAAATATAATAGGGATAACACCGATCCTCGTAGCAGATTCTCTTTTTATCTAGGAACAAATAAACAATTCAGTAAACGTATTGAAGCAGAAACTGAAATAAACAATAGTATTGTTGTAAGATATAGTTTATCAACAACCGCATATCACAATATGATGATTCAAGAATCAGAAGGCACAAACCCTCACCTAGAAGAAATTGTGAAAAAAGAAAATTTTCTGATACCAAACATTACATTTGTAGTAACGCTTTCAAAAGATGATTTAGAAAAACGAATGATGAAAAGGCCACCACAACATAAACATGAGTCAGATGCAAATAAACTAATGACAGTTCAAAATGAGTTCAAACGATTATCAGAACAGAAATACAAATCAACATTCGGAAAAGTAGTTATTATAGAAAGTGAAAAAAACAAAGCAGATACTGTTCATAAAATTAATGAATATATTTCTCAATACATTGCAGAACAGTATTAGAAAGAGATAGAAAAAAATAAAAAAAATAAAAAAAGAAGTGTCAAAAGACACCAAATTTATTTAGAACTAATAGCTGCAAACCAAGGCTTACTTGATTTAATAAGTTCACCAGATTCTGCATCTACTTGTGCGCTATATTTAGCATTAACAGGTATAAAACCTAAAACTTTAACTTTCCTTTCTTCATTGAATTCATAGAATACTTTGCCATTTTCTTCTTTAATTTCAATTTCACCAAAAATTTCTGTTAAAACTTCTTTAGCCTTATCACTTGCTTGACTTGGTAAAATCTTAATTTCTTTTTTACCATCATCAGTTTCTATACTTAATCCTTCTTTGTCATTAACAAATGTTTTTCTTGTTTTTACTTTAACTTGTTTTTCATCAGTCATAGTATTCCATAAATCATCTGTTGATGCAAAAGCAATTACTTCTTCAACGCCAGCTGTAGATCTAACACGCATAGAAAAACCGTTTTCAGCACTTGCTATTGATGGAACAGCGATTCCTGAAGTACTAGTAAGCATTGGCTTTTTATTACCAGGAACCATTCTTACAGATCCAATCTCATCTGAAGTTGTGGAAGCTTCCATATTTCCTCTTGAAGATTGAACGCGTCCAACAGTAATAATTTCAGTTGATGGTTCTTCATTTCGAGGAATTTGACTTTCAACACAGAAATAATCCTTTACAATTTCTCTTGAAGCGCCAACCATACATTCTTCAATACCTGTTGCAAGATTAGTTCTACATTCAATTTTACAATAATCTTCTTCTGTCCAACTAAATTTAGAAACTGGATATTGAACTACAGGTGTTATTTTACAACAGACAAGATTTTCTGATTGTACTGTTTCAGTATCAGTAGTGGGTTTATAATCATCTTCCGTTACATAAAACGAAGCAACAAAATCATTTCCATTTTCCACAATATCCTTAAGATAAAATGTTAAAGAATCAAGACGAATCTGATCTCCTGCTTGAAGAGAATAATCTTTATTTATACCAGTATCACCAACAAATCTAAATTGAGCAAGTAAATCAGATGAAATAGCAACTTCTGATCCAGCAGATACACCAACAACGACATCTAGAAATTCTAATGTTCCATCAAATTCATCAAGAGATAAAGAAGATCCAGTTTCAACTTTCACATAACGAGGAAAATCTCCAATAGGTTGAGGAACAGGTTCAGTGGTAACTGTACAATAATCATCATCTACAATTTCTTTATTGACACCAACCATACATTCTTTAAAACCTAAAGCATTCTTTTTACATGTAGAACACTCATCTTCTTCAACCCAAACAAATTTAGGAACTGGGTTTGGAACTACAGGTGAGATTTTACAACAAACAGGTCTTTCTGAAGGAGAACTAATCAATCCAGGAACATGATCATCAACAAGGATATCTGTTCGAGTTATTTCTAAAGTAAGTTCATCATCGCTTATATCTTGAACATACAAACTAAAAGGACCTACTGAAAAAGTATCACCTTCATATAAGTTATACTGTGCACCAATACCAGCGTTTGATTCAAATGTAAACGTTGCCCGATAAACATAAATATTAGGGGTATCCGCAACACTATCAACACCAACAACATTATCAATAGTAGTAAGTTCTAAAATACCATTAGTATCATCTAAAAGAATACTATCACCAACTTCAAATTCAACTTCAACAGGATATTTCACAATAGGATCGATATCAACTTTACAAAAGTCATCATCAACAACACTTCGTGAAATTGTTGCAATAGTAATTGTTTCAACACATTGCGCTTTAGTCATCATATCATAACTAAAATGTGGTTCTGCATTTATATCGCTAGTTTTACAACAAACAATAGGATTTTCAATAATTTCAGATCGATCAAATTCTAAAACAACTTGTTCTTCATCAACTTCTTCTACTGTTATTTCAAAAAAACCCATCTTAAATGTATCATCTTCATAGTATGCGTGTAAAACACTGACGTCATCAGTAGTAAGTTCGAAATTAGCATGTAACTCAGAACCACCCTGAGAATCTTCAAAAGCAGTTATGGAAATTAATTTAAGAAATCCACTATCATAATCAAGAAGCAGACTATTACCCACATTAAACTCAACAGTTTGTGGTAAGTTGTTAGATGTATCCGTTGATGCTATTACACCACTCATTGAAACAAGTAGCATAAGCATAATACTTAAAATCATTAATTTTTTCATTTTTTCACCATTTTTTGCGATAAAGAAACTTGTTAAAAGCCAGATCTCTTTTCGCTTAAAGTACATATTGTGAACCATATATATAAAGCTTGAGAGGTCTTAAAGCGTCAGAAAAAGGACCAAAGTCATTATTAAGTGTAATAAAGTTAATAATAAGGTCCATTACGAAAAATAAGTACTAAATAACTTATTTAATAAATTTAGAGCCGAAATAAACCCTTTTTGACTTACCCCTTTTCTCAATTTGCAATAAACCTTTTGTTTCAAGAGAGGTAAAGACTCTAATCAAAGAAGTTTTAGGAATATCTGCTCCAAAAATAATATTCGCTTGGCTAAGGAAAAAATCCTGCGGTAAAGCCTTCTGACCAGATGATTGAAACTTACCCAGCATAAATGTTATTACAGCTTGCTCTTTAGTGTTTAAAACAGAAATAAGTTCTTCATGAAATAAAGAAGTATCAGACAAAAAAACATCAGATGAAACAGATTCTTTTTCCAAAGGTTCTACAACAGATACTTTTCCTTTTTGTGAAGAAAATAATCGCATTAAATCAGATTTATAAATAATTGAAAGAGCCAAAATTAAAAAAAGTACAAGAATAATATAATACGTCCAATTAAATTTTTTTATCTTAATCTCATCAAAAGTAACAAGGTGCATAAGAGTATCAGCTTGACTTATATTAACATAGTTACGAATAATATAATTATCATAAGCAACACGTAAAAAACAAGTTTCGACAGGCAATGAAGTAATGATAACTTCACCAAGTTCATCAGTAAAGTGAGAATCTTGTCGAGAAGAATTTGCAGGACAATCTAGTCGCACAATTGCATCAACTAAAGGCCGCTTATCTTTACTTTGAACAATAACTTGTATGCCCCCATTTGGATGGAAGGGAATTTTAAGAGAGGTCAATGATTTCATAAATGTAAACGAAGCCTTTCCAAAATAATCCCATCTCGAATCAGAATCTAAATGATGTATTTCGATTTGCAAATATTCTTCTGGAAGGTCTAATGTGAAGCTTGAATTTTCAGAAAGTACAAGGCTTCCTCCAAGAAGAATAGTATTATTTAAAGAATAAATATCATACGTAACTATATCATCAGCAAAAGATGTTCCATTTAGAGGATCAAAAACAACTATCTCAAGTGGTTGAGCAAGAACTACTGAGCAAAGAATCAAAAGAAATACACTCCAGATAACTAATTTTAAAGACATACTAACCATAATAAAAAAATGAATTTAAAAAGATATCTATTTTATAATTTGTGTTCTATCCTGTATTCACTTGACACCTAAGTATATGCTTGCAGGAGTTTCGTA
>CAZFEG010000055.1:369-6111 GCA_964517565.1 uncultured Methanosarcinales archaeon | reverse complement strand
ATTATTGTGATGAGTCAGGAAAATTAGTTGAATTTTACTGCGATCCTGATTGAATGCAACAAATGATTCTTGATTGTAGTGAACTGGGAGCTAATTATGTTTGTGGTGATGGAAGATGTGTTTCTGAAGTTCAAAAAGAAGAAAGTATTGAAATTGAAAAAGAAGCTGATGAAATAATTGATGATGTGATTACTTATGATGATTTGCTCTCTTGCTCTGCTAGTTGTTTTTATGGTTGCGATAATGAAAAATGTTTAGAAGTTCCAAAAAAAGTAACTGCTGATCTTGATAACTTTGAATGTTGGTCTCACACAAATTACGATGATGTTATTATTGATACATTAGAAACTTGTTCGTTTGGTCCTTGGGAATATCCTATGCCTCCTTCAGAAATGTCCGAATGTAATTCTAGGGATATTCATCGCCAAAGTGTTTTCATTAGTGTTCCTGAAGATTATCTCGTAATAGAAAATGAAAAAAATAATGTTAAATTTTATTATGCTTCACCTCAAAATTATGATGAACATTTTGAAAAGGAATTAGATTGGTATCAAAGATGTTATTTTGAAATCAAAGAAGAACTAGGAATTGAACCTAAGTATAATCATCTATTGATAAAAATTAACGAACAATCAGGTTCTCCTGGCGGTGCTGGAGACTATTTTATTATGATGCAAGATACTGATTTAAGAGAGTATTATCAATATAAAGATTATGAATCTGATGAACCTTGTGCATATAATGATTTAACCCAATTTGGAATTGTTCCTGGCACTCATGTTGAAATTCATGAACTGACACATCATTTTATTGCTGGAAGAACGACAGGTTTTTTCGATGAAGGGATTGCAAAAAAATCTCAGAGCTATAGAAACCTGACTATTTACTTACCTTTATTTTGCAAAAGTCAAAGTCTCCCGCACAGAATTTTTCTATAGGGTAAAACTTCCTAGCAATAGTGTGTCACTCTTGGTCGTGAAAAAACAAAAACCTGAGGTTCACTAAAAAGTTACAAAAATATTTTTAGAAAAGAAAAAAAATAAGAAAAAAATTAATTAATTAATTAAGTCCAACCAAGAGAATCATACCAAAAAGCGAAGTATCCTTTGATTTTAAAATAATCTTGAGAATCGCTATCCATATAGAGTCTACAATTTTGTGCAATTACTTGCTTATAGTCAGAATAATCAGGATCATAATTACTATTTGAAGAATCAATTTCTTTCATATCACAATCAGAACTTTGAAAATCAATATACAAATCATCAAATCCAGAAATATCGTCAATAGCATACGTTTTTTGATAGTCTTTAATCAAATTCAAAGTATCTAAAGCTTCAGAATAATCTTCAAAAATGAGGTCAATACCCCAAATATACCCTGTAGTTTTTTGTCCATCAGGAACATACTGTCCGAATTTAGTATAATCTATATCAAACTCAATCTCTACAACATATTCTTTTTTACCATCTCTAAAGTCAATAGCATAAGATAAAGAAGCAAGACCAACACCATCTTTTAATGAACCAGTATATGTATTCAAAGAAGTAAATGTGTCCAAAGAGTCAGCGCCAATTAAATCAGAAGGAGAAATATTGGAACTAATAAAATTAACAGATTCAACATCATCTTCAACAACATTGTTTCCTACAGAAGATAAATCTCTCTGAGTTGTAGCTGTTCTCTCATGAATTTCAACAGTATCAGATTCAACATTATCAGAACCTCGAGTTAAAAAACTCCAAAAAGATTTTTCCTCACAATCAAGACCATCATCATCGCAACCATCGTTGCAGATTTCATCAGAATAACTACAAATAGAAGTTCTTTCATTAAATTGCCCATCATAATAATGAACTCCTCTAGCACAAGAATCATCGCAAGTTTGAGCAACAACCATGGTAGGAACTAATAATAAAACTACAACTAAAAATAATAATAACATATTTCGTTTAAACATATGAACACCTCGTTTAAAAGAAAATAAAAAATAGAAGTTTATATATGTTTTGAAAACTAGGCCTTGTCCCAAATGATTGCTCGCCAGAGCAAGTAAAGAAAAGCTTTACCATTTTCACTTAGCTTTTCTAAGTTGTAAGTAATCATTTGCCAAGCAAATTCTCTTTTCTTCATGTAGTGTAGTTTGCTTCGCAAACTTCTAAATCTACTTTTTAAGCTAAAGTTAATACTCTCCACAATATTTCGTTGGAAATATTGTTCATGACCTTGCGAACATCGTTTTCGATGTTTTCCACCAGGTTTTTTGACGTGAAAATCTCTTACTGGTGCATACATTAAATTGCCTTTTTTGGCAACTAATTCATGCAGTGGTTCAGAGTCATATCCTTTGTCTGCAAGTATTAAAACACCTTTATGTTTTAATCGTGAAACCATTGTTTTAGCACCTAGAGTATCGTGTCTTGGTTTTGTTCGTAGAACAAAATCATACACTAACTTGTTCTTAGTGTCAATGAGCAAATCTGCTTTAGCAAAGGGCATCTTAGCATTATTAAGACCAAAGTCTCGCAGTCTTTTTTCGTAGTGTCTACTACGATTAAAACTGTCAAAACCTGTAGTATCAATTGCCATCAAAGAGGGCTTTTGATTAGCGATTGTTTGTGTTAGTAAACTTCTTAATTTAGCAAGATCGAACTTTTTAATCCAACGATTAAGAGTTGATTTACTAATTAATTCTTTAAGTCCTAACCATCTTGGCCATTTAGATTCTATAAGTTCGGCGGTGAACTTTCTGAGTGCTTTTTGGCTGCGCATAAAAAGCACAATCAGCGCAACACGCTGATAATTAGTATAAACTTTGCTACCTAAAAGGTTATCATGAAGAGATAATTCCATGGAATGACAAAGTTTAATAATTTGAGAATGTAATCCTACTTCATACTGGCTAGTTATTGTTGTTTGCATGATAATTTCTTGCCAGTATACATATTTATACCTTTTGGGACAAGGCCGAAAACTAGGCTCTGTCCAGAATGCTTGCTCGATAGAGCAAGTAAAGCAAAACTTTAGTTTCTTGACTTAGCTTTTTCAAGTTGTAAGTTATTATTTGCCATGCAAATTCTCTTAATCTTTTTTCGTAGTGTCTACTACGATTAAAGCTGTCAAAACCTGTTGCGTCGATAGCCATTAAACTTAGCTTTATTTTAGCAACAATGTTGCTAAGAATATTTCTTAACCAAGAAAGATCCCATTTAGCTAACCAATTGTGAAGAACGCTTTTGCTTGGAAGTTCTTTCACGCAAGCCACCTCTATGGCAGAGCCGAAAGCCCAGAATACTGGCGACACAAAGCCCGACGCACAAGATGCAGGATATATAAATGTTTCTGCGTGTAATTACTTAACTGGAGTATATTTCACTTTTCATGCTAACATTTATAAACTTTATTTATTAATATTACTCTTATGTTTGATAGCCTTTTTCTTCAAGGTGTGATGTCTTATACAAATTTAGTTCTGGCGCTCTTTGTCTTAGTATTTGCTATATTCTTTTTACGAGAAACAGCACATACAAAGCACAGGCAACCGTGGGTTTTCTTGCTTTTTGCAATTATAGTCTTTTTTTCGCTTCAAGTTGTAAATGTCCTTGGAATATTGGGTTTTGTCAATATTAGTTCATTTCGTTTCATATTTGATCTATTATTTTTGACAATCATACTTTTTACCTTTATCTTTCAGTACTCACTCATTTTACACTCTGAGAAACTTATGATACAAAGACATGAGAAAATTACTAAAAAACAAACAAAAACTCCTAAGAAACACTGATTTTCTCCTTCCTGCCTTGAGTTTTAAGAAAATTTTCTTCCTTTTAGCCCATAAAATGACGTAATTTACTTATGTCACAGGCTATTTTCGCGAAACCTTTATAAATAATCCTCGATTTGCTCAATGTAGATCTTATCCGATCGCAACTATTGCGCAAAAGCGTCTTAGGAGAAGAGTGCAAAAAGATTTTCTTGTTTGCATTTGGAGGATTGATTTGGATGGAAGAAATAACTAAACACCTGAAATTAGGTAATCTAATTATAGGTACGAAACAAACAATTAAATCACTACGAAAAGGGACTTTAGCTAAAATTTTTTTAGCGAATAATTGCCCTGAATCGATAGCTGAGGATATAGAACACTACGCAGCACTTGTAAATTTAGAAGTGCAAAAGCTGGATATTGCTTGTGATGAATTAGGAGCGGTTTGTAAGAAACCATTTTTGATAAGTGTAATAAGCATTCCGAAATAGGTTACTGAACGTTGAAATTCAAATATGATATGCAATCATTGCAATGGATGAACTTATTTGAAAAAGTTACTCGAGCCAGACTTAAAGACTTTTTTCTACACAACGAAAAAATGTATTTTATAGTTGAGAAAGGAAACTTACAACGAGCATTAGGACCACAAAAAAAGAACGTTACAAAACTTGAGGAACTTCTCAAGAGAAAGATAAAAATTATAGAATATACTGATAATGAATTACAATTCGTTACCAATGTATTAGCTCCGCTTCGAGTTGTTAATATAACAAACGATGATGGTATTGTTACCATTACAGGACCTGATCAAAAAACAAAAGGTTTGATGATTGGTGCGAGAGCAGCTAATTTACGAATGTATGAATCTATTGTTCAAAAGTTCTTTCCAGAAATCAAAGAATTAAAAGTTATATGAGGTTTAGAAAATGTCTAAAAAATCACAAGGATTAAATGCAGGTGCAAAACTTGCAGCACGTCGGAAAAAAAGTCGATGGCAAGATAAATGGTTTGTAAAAAAACATTTAGGTTTCGCAGCAAAAGCCGATCCATTAGAAGGATCAGCACAAGCTTCAGCAATTGTTTTGCAAAAAGTGCAAGTAGAAGCAAAACAGCCAAACTCAGCAATGAGAAAATGTGTTAGAGTACAACTTATCAAAAACGGAAAACAAATTACTGCATTTCTCCCAGGAGATGGTGCAACTAAACTAGTTGATGAACACGATGAAGTAATTGTTGAACGAATTGGAGGCGTTATGGGCCGAGCAAAAGGAGATTTACCAGGTGTACGTTGGCAAGTAATCAAAGTTAATGATCAAGCACTGGCAGCACTTCTCGGTGGAAAAATCGAGAAAGCACGTAAATAGGTGAAAAAATGGTAGATATCTTAGCATTTAATCGGTGGGATTGTTCCCACATAAAAGTTGAAGATCCTGGTTTGAAAGATTACTTATCAGTAAAACCTGTAATTGTTCCACGAACAGGTGCACGTTACGCTGGTAATCGTTTTCACAAATCAAGAATTTTTATTGTAGAACGTTTAATGAATAAACTCATGGTCCCTGGCCGTGTCGGTACCAAGAAACACAAAGTTTCAAGTGGAATGACTACAGGAAAAGCAGCAACAGTCTATAAAATTGTTATTGAAGCATTTGAAATGATTGAAAAAAAGCTTGGCAAAAACCCTATTGAAGTTTTTGTAAAAGCAATTGAGAACGCTGCACCACGAGAAGAAATTATTACTATTGAGTATGGAGGCGCACGTTACCCTAAACCGGTTGAGTGTACACCTCAAAGACGAATCGATAGAGTTTTGAAATTTATGTCTCAAGGCTCATACAAAGCAAGTTTCAATAAAAAGAAAAAGGCATCTCAAGCATTAGCTGATGAAATTATGGCAGCATATAACTTGAGTAACACAAGTCTTTCAATTTCAAAGAAACTAGAAGTCGAACGTCAAGCTGATTCAAGTCGAT
>CAZFEG010000055.1:0-269 GCA_964517565.1 uncultured Methanosarcinales archaeon | reverse complement strand
AAGGCTTGAAATTTTTTTTATTCTTTTTTTTCTTGTTTCTTTTTTTGAATTCTTTCTCAGATTATTTTTGTGCTGCCAAAGGCGCACTACGCGTGCCTGGGCAAGACTGGCAAGTCGATAAGGCTTGAAATTTTTTTTATTCTTTTTTTTCTTGTTTCTTTTTTTGAATTCTTTTTTAATATTTTAATTTAAGAAGTAATTATTTTCTTTATAGTTATACTAAAAAATTTCAACAGAGATTCACTAAAGAATTCAAAGAATTCTTGGTG
>CAZFEG010000054.1:0-6168 GCA_964517565.1 uncultured Methanosarcinales archaeon | reverse complement strand
CACTAAGCTACGGAGGCGTAATTACAAGCTTAGAACTAATTTACCATTTATAAATTTAACGTCACCATGGCTAAGACTAAAACAAGACAAACCAAGCAAAAGAACCACACGAGACAAAAGGACGAAAAATTCCTTAAAGCGAAGGAAATGCAATTCATAGTAGGCGCTATGCATTCTCAAAGAGTAGCAGATTTCTCATAAATTACTTCCAAAGTTCTTTGAAAGTGTGTGCAGTATCACAAAACGCACAAGAATAAGAATCCCCGCCATGAAGCGCGATAAACTCAGGCACAGCATTCATCTCAGCATGATTATCTGAAGAAATACAAGAAGTATTTTTACAAACCAAATCATCCAAACCGTACACTCTTGAAGGGGCAGACAAATGTATTTTTTCAAAAACATTCTTGTTAACTATATTATTAACAACACAACCTCCAGAAATTGCAGCTAATCGTTTAAGATCATCCTCTAAAAAAGGTTCCGAATTTGGGAGAAATAATAAACCCTTATAGATACCAGGATCAGATTTAGATTCACCAACACCAATAAATCCTTTATTACTATCAAGACCTAATAAATTCATAGTCTTATACATATAATTCCAAATAACTTCTTTAGATTCTCCTCTACAAAACCTATCAATAACGACACCATTAACTAAAGGATTTATACCATCTTTTAATACGGTTTTCGTGGTGACTCGCTTCGAAAGATCAGCATAAGTTATGATTCCTTTATCAGAATAGGTTGGACGAATAAAAGGAGTGCCCTCAAAATCAGACCCTATTTTCCCAGCAATAGCAGCGAGCAAAACAATCCTAGAATACAAGCCATTTATTGATTGAGATTCCCACCTATTAAGAGGTAGATTATCAAGATACGTTGGAATAACAGGATGCTCTTTATGCCTTGGTAAAGGATGATATACTTTCAAATCATCAAGATTAGAAATTTTCTTCAAAAGATCCGAAGTAAGAGTTATTGCCTTTCGCAATTCTTGTTGTTTACTAAGAACGTCTTCACCCATTCGTTCAAGTTGAGGTCTTGTAAAATATAATTGCGAAGCAACATTTTTTGAATCAAAATATTCTTCCAAAGATCCAAAAATAGAAACATCAAAGTTGTTATTTCGCATAATATCAATATAATGCTGCGGCATTTGCAAAACGTCAGGAGCAACAAGATCAACCTTCACATTCTTAAAAAACTTAAGTCCTTCAGCTTTAGAATGAACAGTCCTCCCATGAAACAAATCACCAACTAAAGCAATATGAAGAGAATCACGATTCCAAGAATTATCCTCGAGAAGAGAAAATTCATCAAGTGATTCTTGAGTAGGATGTTCATGCATACCATCACCAGCATTAATGAAAGCAGAAGCAAAAGGTAAATTATTTCTCGCAGCATAAGCACGACCTTCATTTTCAAGATATCTGCAAACACCTTCAAGTTTACTTCGAACAATAAAAATTCTATTATCATAACCAGCCAAAGTCATAAAACCATCAGCATAACTTTCCTTTTTATTAAATGAAGAACTACTCGCGTTAAAATTGGATGATTTCACATTATGAAACGCTAAAGCATTATTAAAAGATTCAAGAGTTCGCGTGCTATCTTCTAAAAAAACAGTATACACACCAAAATCAGAGTTATTAATTCTAAAACTATCAATAACAGAAGAATCCTTACGAATTATTGCTTGTTTTAACTCTTTAATCTTATTAAATAAATATACTTTCTCATCAAGAGACAAATCGGACGACACACAGAACGATCTACCTTCAAATACATTTTTTGCCATGATATATTCCCCACAAAATATTAGTAAAATCCAGCTGTAGCAATAACAAACGAAAAAAAGACATAGAAATAGTTTTAGTTTGAATTAGCTCCATCCTAAAATGAATATTCAATAAAGAACCTATTTATAGATTTATATTGTGCAGCCTACAAATTTAAAAAGAACAATAGAAAAAACGTTAAAAAAGAAATTCTTACACGAGACAAAAGGACGAAAACTCTTTAAAGTGAAGGAAATGTACTTTATAGTAATGCGTAACGAAAAAATTCCTCCCTCAAAAGACCAGACGGTTGCTCTTTGTATAGACACTATGAAAAGAAAAAAACAAGCCCTCGTGTTTTGTTCTAGTAAAAGAGGTGCTGAAAGTCAAGCAGAAAAAGTTAGTAAAGAATGGAATAAAGAAACAAGCCAAGAACTAACGATTCTTAGTAATAAAATTCTCAAAGCAGTTAATAATCCAACAAAACAATGTAGAAGATTAGCACTGTGTATTCTCAAAGGAGTAGCATTCCATCACGCAGGACTTACAAGCATTCAAAGAGAACTTGTTGAAGACGCATTTAGAGATGGACTGATGTTAGTTATTTGTTCGACACCAACACTTTGTATATCTGGAGATACAAAGATTTGGCATGGAATAGATGAAACAAGTGTTAAAAACGCAAAACAAAAACAAAAAACAAGAACTCTAATAACTAACAAACTAGAAACAATAAAATCAATAAAAATAGAACGTATTCAAAATAATTCAAAATTAAAAGAGATAACATCGGTTTCTAACTTCAAAATAAAAGTAACACCAAAACATAGAATGTATGTAAAACGAGAAAATAAAAAACTAATACTTTCTGCAAAAAACATACAAGTAACAGACAAAATAGCAACAATAGGAAAAATTAACGCAGTCGAAACAAAAAACTATCTTGTAGAAGATTTTGTAAAAGAAAATGACTGCCCAAGAAAAAATAAACTCTTTGACAAAAAACAAGGATACCTCATAGGAGCAATGCTCGGAGACGGATATTCAGGTGCAGAAATAACACTTAAAAAAATAAAATATAAAGGAAGCCCAAGCATCGTTGGAATTGATGAGGAAATATTTGAAAAAATAATTGAAGCAAGTAAAGAATTAAATATTCCGCAAAGAAAAACAAAAAATACTAATGGAACTCCAGAAATAATACTGGGGAAACACAAATGGTTTAGAGAATATTTATTAAGATGTGGAGTTGAGAAACGAGAAAAAAAACATATTAGCCACAAATTAATGAAACTCCCAAAAAAAATTATTAAAGAACTATTACAAGGATTATTTGATACAGATGGACACGTAGAAAAAAGAGGAAATATAGGATTTAGCAACATATCCGAACAACTCATACAACAAATACAAAAACAACTACTTAGATTCGGAATTATTTCAAGAATTAGAAAACGAAAAAAAGGGCCAATGAAAATATATGATAAAGAATATGCAACAGTTCCAATCTATGAGCTTTTAATAACGCAAAAAGAAAGCATATTATTATTCAAGGAAAATGTTGGTTTTACAATACAA
Source organism: uncultured Methanosarcinales archaeon (assembly GCA_964517565.1). Lineage (GTDB taxonomy): Archaea > Nanobdellota > Nanobdellia > Woesearchaeales > SKGA01 > SKGA01. The sequence continues at coordinate 2,803 of CAZFEG010000054.1, read as the reverse complement.
CGGAAACAAAAAGAACTGGAAAAGATAGTTAAAAAAATCAACTCAAACATATTATACTCTCAGTGCACACAATGCAACTACAAACTCTACAAAGATTTATTCTCGGGAAGAACAAAAGAACAAAAGATATGGGGTATACAAAAATATAAAATTATCAAAACATTATTTAAAAAAGAAGAACTCCCATCAAGAAGACTGAAGAAAATATTATTATTTGAACCAAGAAAAAAAGAAAAAAGACTAAATCACCATTACGAATTAATAAAAAAAGTAAAAGGAAACAAATTAGATGCAAAAGATTGGCTTTGGAGTTTAAACAGCATTGGAAGTCACCTTGCAAAAAAACTTTTTGAGGAGGGAAACCCTTTTGAAGAATTCTTCACATTAGAAAACTGCCCACTATGTAAATCAAAATTAGAAATTATTAAGAAAAAAGGATGGAGAAATCAAGACATTGATGGAGATATTTTCTGGGACAAAATTAAAAGCATAAAAACAATTTCTTGTGAAAAAACAGTTTATGATGTAGTTCTACCAAACAATCCAACAAATAGCCATTTATTCGTTGCAAATGGTTTTTTAGTACATAATTCAGCAGGACTCGACCTTCCAGCATTTAGAGCAATCATACGAGATACAAAAAGGTTCGGCGCAAGAGGAATGACATCAATTCCTGTACTAGAATATGAACAAATGTCAGGACGAGCAGGAAGACCGGGAAAAGAAGAATACGGAGAAGCAATAATTATAGCAGGAAAAGAACAAGACGTACCAAAACACTTCGCACAATATATTAACGGAGAAATCGAAGACATATATTCGAAACTCGCAGTAGAACCAGTATTACGAACATACATACTTAGCCTTGTTGCAACAGGAATAATAAATACCAGAAAGGAACTTATGGATTTCTTTGACAAAACATTCTATGCAAAACAATTTGGTGACCTGTACAAATTACACGCAAGCCTAGACAAGATGAGCATAGCGCTTCAAGAATGGGGATTTCTTGAAGACGAACAAAGCGAAGAACAAAAACAAGAAAAAAAAGCGAAGAAAAAAAACTTATTTGTAAATGCTGTTGACCTCCTTAAAGAAGAAAAAAAACAAGAAAAATTAGAAGCAACAATCCTTGGCAAACGAGTAAGTGAAATATACCTTGACCCACTCACAGCAAATCAAATTCTTGAAGGACTCAGTAAAATTATGTCAAAACCAAAAGACAAAACAGACCACGAACAAACATTTAACATCGTACACCTCCTTACCTGCTCACTAGAACTCAGACCACTCATCAGAACGAAAGTCAAAAACGCAAAAGAAATAGAAGCAAAAAAAGAAGAAATAGAATTGCTCTTTAACGAAGAAGACTACTATGCAAAATATCAAGATAACTTTGATGACAGCATTAAAACAACACTATTCTTACTTGACTGGATGAGTGAATACGGAGAAGAAAAACTACTTGAAAAATATGATATTAGACCAGGAGAAATAAACGCAAAATTGCAACGAATGAACTGGTTACTATATAGTGCAGAAGAAATAGCACGAATAAACCAATATCAACCAATAATAAAAATTCTCAAACACATTAAAGAACGAATCAAATACGGAGTCAAATCAGAACTACTCACACTCCTCAGATTTAAAGGGATTGGACGAACAAGGGCAAGAAAATTATTCCGCGCAGGAATAAAAACCATACAAGACGTGAAAAAAACAAATATTGAAACACTCGCAAGCATAGTCGGACCAAAACTAGCAAAATCACTACATGAAGAAACAGGAATACGAGTAGAACAAGAGCCAACAAACAAAGAAAAAGGCCTAAGAGACCAAGAAGAAGAAACCAAGCACAAACAAACGAAACTCAACGCATTCTAAAAAAATGTATATTTATAAAGCTGAAAAGACTTCTCAAAAGCATGCAAAACTGTGTACGCGTTGAACTTGCAAAAGCTCAAAAAATAAAACAAGAACTTATTGAAGGCGAAGCGCTAGATCACAAATATAATGTATTGCAAGAAGAAAAATATATTTATTTCCCAGTCACAGAAAAATATCAAGGAAAAACTGTTAAAAAAGAAGTAAAACCAAGAACAAGAAAATTATCGGCACAACCATTCAAAGAAGTGCTCAAAGAAATTCTCAACGAAGAAGAATTAGAACAAGCAAAAACAGCATACGAAGTTGTAGGAACAATAGCGATTATGGAAGTTCCAGACGTGCTTGAAGATAAAGCAAAACAGATAGGCGAAGCACTACTGAAATCAAACCCACTCCTTAAAACAGTCGTAAAGAAATCAAGCAAACATGATGGTGTGTACCGTACACAAAAAATGACTGTATTAGCGGGAGACAATACAAAAGTTGCAATGTACAAAGAAAACAATTGCAATATTACTCTTGACGTTGAACAAGTATACTTCTCAGCAAGACTCTCAACAGAAAGAAAACGAATATCAGAACAAGTAAAAAAAGATGAAGACATACTTGTCATGTTCTCAGGAGCAGCACCGTACCCGTGCATACTTTCAAAGAATACAAAAGCAAAAGAAATAATTGGAATAGAAATAAATCCAAAAGGACATGAGTATGGATTACAAAATATTAAACAAAATAAAAATACGAATGTAAAATTATTCTGTGGAGATGTGAGAAGCATAGCACCACAACTACACAAAACATTTGATAGAATAATTATGCCTCTACCAAAAACAGCAGAAGAATATTTAGACATCACACTACCTCTTGCAAAAAAAGGATGTCGGGCTGGTATTGGTTTATTTTTGCGGCCAAT
>CAZFEG010000053.1:2709-6537 GCA_964517565.1 uncultured Methanosarcinales archaeon | reverse complement strand
GATGAGTTGAAATCACCCCGTGATGTAATACTAATGAATTATAACGGAATAGACCAATTCCTAATTCTTTAAAATGCTCTAAAACTTCTTGCGGTGATTCAGAACAGTAAGTATCAATCTTGCTACTTAAATAGTCAGTTGTATCATCAGGATAAATTGTACCAATTAATCTGTTCGTTATAGATATTTTTGTAGACATAAAAAGAATAAATTAATCAGAACTATAAAAAACTTTCTCAAGACTATTTAAACTAAAAGAATGAGCATTATAAACTAAAGAAAAAATAAAGAAAAAATAAAGAAAATAAAAAATTCTACAAAACTAATTCTTTATAACAGTTCCAACAAACGATTCATCTTTAAGCATTGATTCAAATTGTTCTTTTTGACCAATATATAATTTAAACGCAGGAAACGTGTTTAAGAGTTTTAAACCTAAAGCAGCACTTGGAGGATCTAAAGGATAATTTCCGCCAGCCTTGAAAGTATCACCAACTAAATTAACTATTCCTTGCCAAGTAGATTCATAAAGAGGTTTATATGAAGCCATATTTTCAACTTTAAAATCCTCTGGTTTAACATTAAGAACAACTGGAAAATTAGAAATTTTATATGCACTATCTGCTTGAGCTTGTTCTGCTAAATGCATCATGATATAGTCTGTACTGACACCGGGCTTAAACCCGCTTGCAATAATAACTTGCTTATCAGTTTTAGGTAACAAAGCAGGATTACTCACAATATTTTCATACACTCTATCGGTTCCAAGTTTGTTTGCAAGCCATCTTCGAGTATAATGTGCATTAATTTTTGTAAAACCAATACCAATTTCATCCTTTGCGAAAGGCATTAAACCTTGATCATCAGCTAAAGCCACGTCAAGAAGTTCAGATAATTCGTCAAGAGCATTTCGACAAATCTTTCCGCCACCAATAACAAAGACAAATTGTTTTTCAGGATTATCAATCACAATATTTGCTAAATTTTCTAATGCAACGTGATCGTATGTTTTCCCAGGAATAACAATACTTCCACCATATGCAACTATATATGTTTTCATCTTAAAACCTCATATTTCTATAAGTTTCAAACTAACTATGAACCAATTATAAATCTTTCCCATTAGAAATAATAATAGAATAAAGAACAATATTTTACTTTTCGAACATGATAAAATGTATGTCTGTTAATGCTTTTATTTTGTGATATGTGAGATTTATCTCACATTCAGAATTCTTTTAATTCTCAATATGTTTGTGCAGGAATATCCACTCTAGCAGGAGATTCAATCACCCAAGTTTTATTTCCCAAAGTTATTTCTGCAGAACCTGTAATGAAATAGAGTACTTCTTCAACATTTATTGCATTGTCCCCTGCAACAACACCTTCAAATCTATAAAGTATTTTAAAGCCTTCAGCTTGGTAAATTTTACCTTTATCATTAGACTTAATCAGCTCTAATACCATACTATCAACTTATTTTAGAAATTGTTCATCTATTTGTTTCATATATTCTTTTGTTCTATCAAGAATTGAATGTAAATAGTATCGTTCTAGTTTTTCCGCAAATATCTCTGAGAACAATGCGTTCTCAGTGATGCGGTATGTTGATTTTACTTTTTCTACAAGAAATAATTCTCTGCACCTAAGCAGTTGCCGTCTAATGTTAGACGGCGCAATCCCCAAAAGAACTACACCATGATCATTTCGGTTTTTTATAACCAATTCTTCGACTTCCTTACTTGTTAAAGAACTTTTATTCATGAGCATTACATGTAGTACGTCAACAACGACGTCACGTGAATCCCCCGGTTGGAGTAAGCCCAATGTAAGACAGAGTTTTCGCACTAATTCCCTCCCTGAAAACCCCTGAGGACGCTCGTATTTTCGCAAAGTTATTTCCGCAAGCGGAGTGTCCTTTGCAATTGTTGGATTCACCATGTTATAAACATTCAAGACAAAGCCTGCTTTAAATATCTTTTGCTTATTATTTTTAGAAAAGTGTTTTTTTGGGATATTAATATACAAAAAAGGACATTAAGAAGAATAAAAAAATAATAAAAATAATAATTCAAAGAAAAAACTTTCTAAAACAAAGATTTATTCAACTACAAAAGAGCATAAATATTATATACTACAAGCTTTCTTAAAGTAAATATGATTGAACTCGCAATTAATCCTGTTCTTGTATCGTTTGGACCGCTTGCTATAAGATATTACGGCTTAGTATATGCTTTAGGTTTCTTATGTACTTATTTTTATTTACAATTCCAAATTAAACATAAACGTCTTCGTCTTACAATAGATAATCTTGATACTTTATTTATGTACATTATTATTGCACTTATTATTGGAGCGCGCTTAGGAGAATTTCTCTTTTATCAAACAAACATATTATTTTCAGATCCTCTTGAAGTATTTCGTATCTGGCATGGCGGTATGAGCTTTCATGGCGGCGCTTTAGGTGTAATTATTGCATTACTGATTTTTTGCAAAAAGTATAAAATTCGTTTCTATGAACTTACAGATCATTTAGTTATTCCAGCAAGTCTTGCATTATTCTTTGGACGTATCGCTAATTTCATTAATCAAGAACTCGTTGGAAGAATCACAGATGTTTCTTGGTGTATGAATTTCAATGGAGAAATAAATGCTCAAGGTGAAAAAGTGTGTCGTCACCCATCACAACTCTATGAGGCTCTTAAGAATTTGGGGATGTTTTTTCTTCTTCTTGCTCATGACCGTCAACAAACATTCAAAAGAAAATACAAAGAAGGTTACATCACTTGGCTTTTTGTTCTCTCTTATGGCGTATTAAGAACTGTTGTTAATTATTGGCGAGATGATGTTCTTTGGCTTTGGGGAATATTTGGAACCGGCCAATTCATGAGCATTCTAATGGCAATTATTGCTCTCATCGTATTGTTCAAATTTTACTGGTTAAAAAAAGATGAAATAAAACCTAGAACAAAAACCACAACAAATAAAAAGAAGAAAGTAAAAAAGAAAGGTAGAGGAAAACGAAAATGATATTCCCAACTGTTATGATAAATTTCAAGACCTATGATGAAGCTTCAGGTTATGATGCTGAAGAACTCGTGAAAATTTGTGAAACTATTTCAAAAGAAACACATAAAGGAATATCCTGTTGCACTCAAGCAACTGATTTGCATCGTTGCGCGAAATACACTGTTCCCATATTTGGACAGCACGAAGATACAGAAGTTCCTGGCGGACATACAGGCAAGAACAGCATTAAATCACTTAAAGAAAATGGCGCTCTAGGATCGCTTGTAAATCATTCTGAAGACAGAATTTCTTTTGAAAAAATAGAAAAATTAATTACTCTTCTTCGTAAAGCAGATCTTATTTCTATTGTTTGTGTACGAGATGTTCACGAAGCAAAAGGTATTGCAAAGCTACATCCAGATGTTATCGCAATAGAACCACCTGAACTCATTGGCGGAGATATTTCTGTAACTTCTGCAAATCCAGCAATTATTTCTGATACTGTAAAAGCAGTTCATGAGATTAATTCAGATATCATTATCCTTTGTGGCGCAGGTGTAAAAACTGGCGATGACGTTCGTAAAGCGATTGAATTAGGAGCAGAAGGCGTTCTTATTGCTAGTGGCGTAACCAAAGCTAAAGATAAATATCAAGCAATTCTTAATTTAGTTAAAGGAATAAAATAGTAAAAGTAATTCTTTAAGTGCTGTTGAGTGCAAAGCACAAAACGCACAACGGAGCTCACAAGGCCAAGACTGTGAACAAAAGATAAATATCAAGCAATTCTTAATTTAGTTAAAGGAATAAAATAGTAAAAGT
>CAZFEG010000053.1:0-2609 GCA_964517565.1 uncultured Methanosarcinales archaeon | reverse complement strand
AATTCTTTAAGTGCTGTTGAGTGCAAAGCACAAAACGCACAAGAAGTTATAAAAAACTAACTTACTACATACTCTTCAGTTAGTTCTATAAAATTGTGGTTGAACGGAGCATCAACACGGTCGCCTGAAGGATTATAAACATACACGTAAATAGAATCAGGACTAAGACCAGTATCTTTAAGCATTTGATTATAATATTCGTTTGTTGGACCAATTAAAGCATTATAACCTGGAACATATGATATAATATGTAAACTTATTTTAGAAACATCTTTTTGAAGATTAGGTTTTGAAGAAAATCCTACATCAAGATATTTTGGAACGTCACCCCATCTAATAACTCCTTTTTGATTATGATAATAATCCATAAAAGACCCCATATTATGGGAGTTTCCTAATTCAATGCCCATATTAGACATAATTTGTTTTCCACTATCTGATTGATCTACTAACACAACAAAGTCGTCGCCCAAATCAAGTTGTTCGCTAATAGATCTCATCACAGTATCAGGATTAATTACATCATAATTAGATTCCCTAAAATCATTAATAAAAATGTAAAAAGGAGTTGTTCCTGGTACATCAACAAATGGTATTGTTTCTAAACCATATTCATTTGATTGTAAATTTAGAGTAGAAGCAGTGGTATCAGTTGTTTTTACAGGTATAGTTTCTAAATCATCAAGTACAACAATATCATCTCCAACTTCTTCAAGCTTTTTTCCAAATTGTGTATCTTCAAGTTCTTCCACAGCAGGTTCTGCTCCAGCAACCATAACATCAGTAAATTGTGAAGGCTCCCCTCGCAATATTCCTCGACCAACTGAACTTCCTTCAACAATTAAAGGCGGAGGAGCTTCTCCTAAAAATTCGAGAAACGAATTAGCAATTGCGATTCCACCCTTTTCTTGAATCGCAGGAGTGGTTAGTTTAGTTAAATCAGCAGGGTTAGTCATATATCCCATTTCTATTAATGCGGCAGGCATTGTTGGGTAATATACATCCTCAGTTGAAGAAACATAACTGACGCCCGTTAGTATTCCAAATTCACCACATTTCAAACCCCTATTTTTAATAGTTGTTGCTGAAGAAAATTTTTCAGAAAGTATTTCCGAAAATTCATGAGAGGTATCAAGCAAGTATCCTCGCTCTAGCAAAGAGGAAGAGTCCAAACCATTTTTATAAAATAAAAAATCATCAGTTCTAAATCTGCAAAGACTAGTATCCCCATCATTTCTTGCTGAACCAGGACAATAACATCCTAAATAAACATCAACACCATTAGCTCTAACATCATCATTAGCATTTGCATGTATCGACAATAAAAAATTCGCACCAAGATCATTTGCAAGACTTGTTCGAGCATATTTATCATCCTTATTTGTTAATTTTTTATCATTATTATAATCTATATTATCATATTCAGGGTGTGTTGTTTGTACATCAGGTTCTCCTTCTCGAGTCATATAAACTGTAGCGCCAAACTCTTCAAGTTTATCTCTTGTTTGTTTCGCAAATGCAAGATTAATATTTGATTCTTTTATTTTGTTAATTGTTGCACCAGGATCTCCTCCACCATGACCTGCATCAAGCATTATAATTTTACCAGACAAGGTTTTTGTTTGATCAACATCAAAACTTTTTTGTTCTGCAATAACTATTTCAGTTCCTTCTTCTAAAGAATCATATATTGGATGTCCTGGAACAATATTCACATGTGTTCCTTTGTCAATGAGCGCATACAATTCTTTCACATCTTCATTTTGCATCCACACATCTCCCAAACTTGTTGCTTGACCTACAAGTATTTCATAGTTTGTTCCGTGAATACTTATACTTCGTTCAAGAGTTTCTGAGTTAGTTTCTTCATCCCCTTCCAAAACAAATGCTCGCGTTGTCATTGCAGCCGCTTGGCTTAAAGCAGTTGCTAGTTTTTCAGGTGTTGAAAAAATTGGCAAAATATCTTTTGTAAAAAATCCTTCTACAAGCATTCCTCCAATAGGTACGTCATCTCCATACATATCAGAAATCGTATGTAGTCCTGCAGGTGTTGTCGCTGTTTTTTGCGTATTTGAAAAACCATCTTTTCCTGTTGAAACAAAATATTCTTTATAGAGATATATATTTTCTTCTGCATCTTTAAACAACACATATAATTTTTGATTTGGTCCAAAAATAACAAGTGCTAATTCGTTGGGATCTAAAGAATATTCCTCATCAATTTGAGTAAATGAATATTCAAGTGCATCTTCAAGATTTGTTGTTGGATAGTCTAAAGGATACATCCAGAGATTTTTTTTCGGTTCTTCTTGGACATCTAATTCTTTTCTCACAATTTCCACACCTTCAGAAGACACAGGGATCACGATTGTTTTTTCCGGCTTAATTTCAGTTAAACCATCTCTATATTCTCTAAGAAGAATAGATGCTGGAATTATTTTTGGTTCTAAATAAGTAACAGGATTCTGAACATCAGATTCCGCAGGTTCTTCCATAGGTTGTGTTTCTTGTTGTGTATAAATTATTCCTTCAGTAGCAAGTTTCGGACTTAAATCAATCTCAATATTTTTTGGAAGAATAGTTGTCGTTGTTGGGACTGTCTCATAAAC
>CAZFEG010000052.1:0-6575 GCA_964517565.1 uncultured Methanosarcinales archaeon | reverse complement strand
GATCGTGAGCTGGGTTCAGAACGCTGTGAGGCAGTTTGTTTAATATCTACTGGAATTGTTTATAGTCTGAAGGGAAGGACCATTTAGTACGAGAGGAACGATGGTTCGGCGCCTCTGGTGGATGGATTATCCGATAGGGTAGGTCCAGCAGCTACGCGCCAAGAGATAAGTGCTGAAAGCATCTAAGCACGAAGCTCGCCTTGAAAAGAGACTTGAGAACGCCTATAGAAGATAGGGTTGATAGGACTGGGGTGTGCGTACCGAGGCAACGAGGTATTTAGCCCGCAGTTACTAATCGTTCGTATCTGTATTTTTACATGCTCTTCGTTAGAGAATTGTTGTCTTCCTGTGTGCGGGTCTTCCTCTTTTTTCTTTTTTAGATTCTTACACTTTAGTTTTAACTCTTTGAGTTTATTATTTTTTCATTCTCGAATTTTTTCCGGGTTTTCTCCCGTAAGACTTTTTAACTTTTTTTCTCTTTTATTTTTTATGGGTCGAGATTTTAAAAAACTAAGAATTTTTCATTTGAGTTATTCTTTTCTTCTTGAAATTTATTCGTTGCTTCCTTTGTTACCTGATTCTGAACAGAGAAATATGTATGATCAGCTTCAGCGTTCAGCAACTTCTATTGTTCTTAATATTGTTGAGGGTGCCTCAAATAAATCGAACAAAGTTTTTGCAAACCATTTGCAGTATAGTTATGGATCTTCTAAAGAAGTTGATGTCTTGCTAATGCTTGCTTATGATTTGCAGTATATTGATAAAGAACTTTATTTTGCATTAAGAAATAAATTAGAGGAATTAAAACCTTCTCTTTACCGTTTTATTCAATCTGTTGAGAAAGAAATTTCTATTGGCAGGCCTAATTATTCTTTAAATTGATTTTTCTTTTGAAGAATATTCCTCCTATTGCTAATCCTATTGTTCCTATGATGAATGCTCCACTTATCGCTGTTGGTTTTATTTTTTTGTATATTGTGCTCGCTATTGCTGGTATGGCAAGTACTGCGTAGAATGCCACAAATATATATGCTCCTATGATCAGACTTTGTATTGCTATTGCTGTTAGTACACAGATTATTGCCAGTCCTAATATTGTTTTCCTTATTGCTTTTACCGCTTCTGTTTTTTTTCAACTTAAGAAAATCTTGTACTATTGATGATGCTCCTGTATAGATATATGTATCCAGCGAACTCATTATTGGTGAGAACAGGAGTGCTGTTGCTAGTCCAATTATTCCTTGTGGAAGTAAGTTTTGAAATCCGTGTATGAGTGCTAGGTCTGGATCCATTCCTGGATAGAGTATTTTTACTGTTATTGCTATTAGTGCTAGGAGTAGACAAAATATTGTGTATATTCCTACTGATAACTATAGTCCATTCTTTATTTGTTTTTTTCCTTTTGCCATGTATACTCTTTGCCAAAGGTCTGATGATGCAAATGGGAAGAGTATTCCTGCAATAAAAAATCCTACTACTGTACTTATATTTGCTGCGAAGAAATTCCATTCGCTTGGCGGTATTAATGTTCCTTTGAATATTAATATTGTTAGCAATACAATAATTCCTAGCATTGCACCGTATTGCAGTATGTCTGTTTTTGCCATTGCTTTGAATCCTCCTAGATAGAGGTAGATTGCTATGATTAGTGTCATAATTGTTGCTCCCATCCAAAAGGGTAGTCCTGTAAAATAGGTAAATATTTTTGAGATTGCAATAATATTTCTGGATGCTAATCCAAACATAAGAAATATTGTTAGTCCTGATGCAAACTTTGCTGGTATTTTCCCGTAGTTATGTTTAAAATAGTCTGCCAGCGTATAATATTTTTTTGCTTGTGCCGTTTTCAGTATAGATTTTTTCTTTAGTTTTGTTGCAAAGGGTATGAATAGCATAACTCCTACAGTCACGCCTACGAAATACCATATTGCTGAGAACCCATAGATAGGTCATTGCCACAAATGTTATTATGATTGATCCTGTTTTACTTGCGTTTACTGTTGCCATTGTTGCCCCTGTTCCCAGGTTTCTTTTTGCTATAAGGTAGTCTTCGCTTGTTTGTTTTTTTGAAGAGAAATATCCTATGATAAGTAGTGTTGCAAAGTATGCTGCTATAATAATATCTATTGTTCCTAACATCTTATTATCTGTAGTTAGACTTATCCTTTTAGTTTTTTAGCCGTTGATGAATGGGTTTAATAATCTATTGCTTTTGTACAGTACATTTTTAAATGATTCTCGCTTCGTCTTGTTCATGACATATTGTTTAGGTATTGAATCAACCGCTCATACTTTTGGTGTTGCTATTGTTGACGATAAAGGTGTGGTTCTCTCAAACACTCGTAAGTTATTTACGACTGAGAAGGGTGGTTTGATTCCTGCAAAATTGTCCGATCATCATGCTGATATCTGCGATCAAATACTTAAGAAATCTATTTTGGATTCTGGAATAAGTATATCTGATGTTGATATTATTTCTTTTTCTCAAAGTCCTGGTATTGGTCATAGTTTACGTATTGGTGCTGTTCTTGCACGAAGTCTTTCTTTGCTTCTTGATAAGCCTCTTGTTGGTGTAAACCATTGTGTTGCTCATTTAGAGATTGGTCGTTTGAAAGCAAAAAATAAGGATGATTCTTCAGCTGTTTGTGATGACCCTATTTTATTGTATGCGTCTGGTGCTAATACTCAGGTTATTGGTTATGAGGGTAAGAAGTATCGTATTTTTGGTGAGACTTTAGATAATGGTATTGGTAATTTTTTAGATGCTTTCGCTCGTGAGTTAGGTCTTGGTTTTCCTGGTGGTCCTAAAATTGAATCTTTGGCTGCACAGTCAAAAAATTATATTCCTCTTCCTTATTCTGTAAAAGGTATGGATGTTTCTTTTGGTGGTTTACTTACTAAACTAAAACAAATGATTGCAAGTAAGAAATATTCTAAAGAAGATTTATGCTTTTCTGTTCAAGAAACTGTTTTTGCTATGCTTCTTGAGGTGAGTGAACGGGCTCTTGCTCATACTGGTAAAACTCAGTTAGTTCTTGGTGGTGGTGTTGCTTGTAATTCTCGTCTTCAAGAAATGTCTCATAAGATGTGTATTGATAGAGGCGCAAGTTCCTTTGTTTTAACTAATGAGTTTAATGTTGATAATGCTGCTATGATTGCATGGACTGCTTTCTTGCAATTTAATTCTGGTCAAACCTTAAAAATTTCTGACGCTTTTATTCATCCTTATGAAAGAACTGATGATGTAATCGTTTCTTGGCGTGATTAGTTTTTTGTAGTGCGTTCAAGCATTTTTTTTTGCTTGAATGCTCTGACGCTTGCCTATGTGAGAATGGCTTTTATAGCCATGTTTTTAGTCCTGATTGTCTTTCTTTAAGTAGTTTGCTTGTTACTATAATTCCTTCTGGTTTTTTTATTTTGTGTTTTTTTAATTCTTGTATTGTTTCTTTTAGTAGTGTTTTTCTTGTGTCTGGTTGTTCTTTACTTGCTTGTTCTATTGCTTTTCGTGCCGCTTCTCTCACAACCCACACACCAAGTGGAACAGTATATTCTTTTGTTATTACTCTTAGCGCTATTACTCTTCCTTGTCGTTTTGTTTTTATAAAGTATTCTAAGAAGGGGAGTCTTGTTGCGTAATATCCTCCTGCTGTTTGTTCTGCATACTTTTTTCTTCCTTGTGTGTATTCAAGATCTGTTGAAAGCATTATTTCATTCGTCGAATTATATATTGTGTTTGGCATAACAATTTCTATGAGTTCAAAACTCCATGGCCCTGGCAAGATGAGTATGATAAAATAGTTTCCTAAATAATCTCCTTTTAATAACGCGTAGTCATGTTCTGGGTTATCAAGTATTTTTTCGTGAAGATTTTTTGCAAATGTATCATCTATTGCTGTTATTGACCATTTTGTTGGAACAAGTTTTCTTTTTTCTCCTAAGGTTCCTGCACTGAGTAATTTTGTAAGGTAATATTCATCAAAGTTTTTCTTTTGTAGTTCTTGTATTGCAATACTTGCTTTTACGTCTGTATCTTCTGAGAGTCGTTCTATCGCTTTTGGTATTGATGGGTTATCTGTGATATCTAATTTTTTGAGTTGTGCTGATGGGCCATGCGGCATTGCTTTTTCATGGAATGATGTGTTTGAGAATAGTGGTTTTTCTAGTTCTACTTCGGTTTGAACTGCTTGTTTGCTTTTTGCGATTTCTTGTGTTTGTTCTGCAAACTTTTCTTGTAAGTCTTTTACTCCTAGCTGCATTCGTGAGTTAACGAGGGCTTGGCGTTTAGCTAGTATTTCTTCTATTTTTGTATTATTTTTTATAAATGCTTTTGCATCGTCTTGGTTTGAGAAGTTTTCTGCTGTGAGTGCTCCCACATTAACGCGTGGGTATCCATAGCTTCCAATTAATATATTTGGTGTTTTCCCACTAAAATGTTTTTTTGGTTTTATTCTGTTGTAAAGAAGTGATTTGTTTGGTTCTTCTTTTTTGCCCTGTCGCATAGTATTTTGAAGAACCTTGTAGTATTTAATAATTTCTTCTTAGTTTAAATAATGCTGTTTTTCTTTGAATTTTATTGTATGCTGTACTTTTGTTTATCTTTTTTTAGAAGTCCTTCTTTTTCAAGTTCACTAAGTATTTCTTTTAATTCGTAGGGTGAATCTGAGAAGAGGTTTTTTGCTTCTTTACTGCTAATGCTTGTATTTGTTGTTAAGTATTTTATTATTTTTGCTCTGTATTCTCGCCGTGATCCTTTGAATGTGTTTTGTTGTGTTTTTGCTTTAATTCCTGTTTTTTTGCTTGTGAGTACTGTACTTCCATAGTCCATTAATGCATTATGCCAGTCTCTGCTTTTTCCTTTTGGCAGGATTTTTTCTGCTAGCGCAAAGAGTTCTGCATCTTTGGTATCTTCTACTAGTTTGAATTCGTGTATAAGTATTCTTCTAATGTTTGTATCAACAGTTGCAATATTTGCATTGTCCGCAAAAATAATTGTGCTTCTTGCAGTGTAGGGTCCTATTCCTGGAAGTTCTATGAGTTCTTCAACAGTTTTTGGCACTCTTCCTTTATGTTCTTTGACTATTTTTTGTGCTGCTTCCCATAATCTTTTTCCTCGAGAGTTGTATCCTAATCCACTCCATACTTGAAGAACCTCTACAAGTTGTGCATTTGCTAAGCTTTCCACTGTTGGGAATTTTTCAAGCCATTCGTTATATTTTTCTATAACTCTACTTACTTGTGTTTGTTGAAGCATGATTTCACTCACTAGAATTTTGTATCTATTTTTTGTTTTTCTCCATGGTAAATCTCTGCCCTGTTTTTTGTAGTACTCTAGAATCTTTTTTTGAAATTTATTTTTTTGAGAATTATTTTGTATTTGCATTTTACATTGTTTGGCTGATTTCTAGTTGCTCTAATTCGGATATCATTGCTATAAGGTCGCTAAACTGATATCTATGCGGAGTTGATTTTCGTATTTTTTCTTCTGTTGCCACCCTCAGAGTATCTAATGCAAGTATATTTTTATTTTTTGTGAAATGTTGTTTTTCTACTTCTTTGTATGCTTTGTAGATATCTTGGAGAAGTTCTATTTGTTTTGCGTTTTGTTTTTTCTCTTCGCTGATGACATAAGCAAGTTCGCAGAGTCTATCTGAGAATAATTCTAGTATTTTGAGGTATGCATGTGTATGTCCTGCTTTTCGAAATGATGAATATCCTTTCTTTGCAATGTATCTTAAGAATAAACTAAAGTAACTATTTATGGTATAGTCTCTTCGTTTGAGATCTTTGAGTTCTTCCCAGTTCTTTTCTTTTATTAATTGTGTGAGATCTTCAAACAGTGATCCTATCATGTGAAATATTCTTCGGAATAATTTGTCTGCGTCTACTTCTTGTGTTGATGAGAGGTCTCTCATTTCAACTCGAGTTTTTCTTTCTTCTTCTATAATCATTCCAGGGAAATATCTTATTACTTTTCCTAAGTGTTTTGTTTGCTCGTTATTTTTTGTTATTATGCTTATTTTGTCATATCCTGCCGTGTATGCACCATCTACCATGTACCAGATTAAATTATCTTTGGCTTTGCTAATATCTATCGTGATTTCTTTTTTTTGTTCTTTTTGAGGATTAATAATTAATGATCCGTCAATTTCTTCAACGTGTACAGTATCTCCTTTTTGGAGTTCTTGTTGTGAGATCCATGGTCTCGGAATAGAAATAACCATTGTACTTGTTGATAATTTAATGAGTTTTCTTTGCATGTCTTTGTGAACTTTCTTTAGATATTTATACTTTTCGCAATATATAAGTGTATAAGTCGATATATATACCTTAACTGAAAAGTATAACTATTTCTTTTAACTTTAGTTTTTGTATGAAACCATATATTGGAATTACAGGATTTAAATCGCTTCATGAGGTTAAGTCAATATCTCGTGCTGCAGATTTGTTAGGGCTTGGCAACAATAAAGAGTATGCATTAATGATGGGTTTTCTTACAAGCGATAATCGTCTAAGAGAGCTTACTAAAGAGAGTCATCGCTCTCCGGCATTTGCGGACTTGCCTGAATTGTTATCTG
>CAZFEG010000051.1:0-6659 GCA_964517565.1 uncultured Methanosarcinales archaeon | reverse complement strand
CATAATGTTCACAAATAACTCCTAATCGTTTTGAGTGGAGGTCTGGCAGTATTCTGTTTGCTAATTTTTGTGTGCAAAGTTTTTCATTACGCATATGTTCTTTTTGATGTTTGTGTATGTTGTGTGCAATAAATTTATGATCGAAACTTGCATTGTGTGCTACAAATACTTCTTCGCCTAAGAATGATTGAAATTCTGGTATAACTTCATCAACTGTGGGTGCGTCTGCTACGAGCGCGTCATGTATTCCTGTGAGTTTTGTGATAAAAGAAGGTATGTGTGTTTCTGGATTGATGAGTTGTTCAAATTGATTAACTATTTTTCCATTAAGAACTTTTATTGCTGCAATTTCTGTTATTTTGTGTCTGTAGGGTGAGAGTCCTGTGGTTTCAATATCTACAACGACAACTGGTGTTTTTTGCATAGATAATTTGCCATGGGATTCGCTTTAAAAAGATTGTGTTTAAGTTTGTTCGACATATTTTTTGTTTAAAAGCGCTTTTTGGTCTATTCATCATCTTTTATGGCCTAATGTTTATGCCAAAGCATAGTGTGATACCCTCATTATTTATTTATGTCCTTTTTGGTATGCTTAGTTGGTATGACGAACTTTCATGATTAATAAAAAATGAGTCTGAGAGAAACTTTTCCTCTCAGGCTTTATAAAAAAATTAATAGTTTGCGGAGTAGTTCCCTGGCATTTCTTTCACTTCTCCATAATCAATCTCAATAAGACTCTTCGCTACTTGATTTATGAAGAACCTGTCGTGTGAGACAAAAATTACTGTTCCTTTAAACTTTTTCAAAGCTTCTTCAAGCGCTTCTCTGAGTTCTAAATCAAGATGGTTTGTTGGTTCGTCAAGTACGAGTACATTATACCCTCCTGAAAAGATTGCCATGAGTTGCAAGCGTGATTTTTCTCCACCACTTAAAGTTTTAATTTTCTTTTTTGGCAGGTCGTGACTGAGTCCAAACCTTTTTGCAAGATTCGCAATTTCATGGTCTGCCATTTTGTCATTTACTGTTAAAAAGTATTCAAGAACTTTTTTGTTAAGTGGTAGATCTCCTCCTTCTTGATCAAAATATCCTATCTTCAGATTGGCTCCTTTGTTTAATACTCCGCTATCTGCGTCTATCTGCCCTGTTAGAACTTTCAATAAAGTAGTTTTCCCGCTTCCATTTTCTCCAATGATTCCTATCTTGTCGCCCCTTGTAATGGTGATACTTGCGTTGTCAAAAATGGTTTTATCGTAGCTTTTCTTGATGTTTTTAGTTTCAAAAATTGTTCTGCTTGATTGCGCTCCATTTTTGCATTCAAATGCGTATCTTTGTTCAAGTTCTTTTGGGTTTGGAATATTTGGTAACTCTTTAGCTTGCCGTTCTAACCTGTCTGCTGTTATTCTCATACTTTGATTTCCATTTTTGGAAGCCCATACTCGTTTTTCTTCACATGATGCCATCAGTTTTTCTTTTTTTGCAAGTGTTGCATCGTGTTGTTTTTGCATGAGTTCTCTGTGGACTACTCGTTCAACAAGGTAGTTTGTGTAGTCTGTATTGTATTTTTGAAAATCAAAATTTTCAATCTCTACAACAACATTTACAAACAAATCTAAGAAGAACCTATCGTGCGAGATGATGATTATCGTTTGTTTGCTCTCGATAAGTTTTCTTTCAAGCCACGCACTACTTTCAAAATCCAAATGGTTTGTTGGCTCATCAAGGAGTAATACGTCAACATCTTTACTCAAGCATTCTGTTAGTCTGAGTGCGGTTCTTTGTCCTCCACTTAAACTAGAGATTGCTTTATCAAGTATAGATATAGGATAACCTAGTGATGTAAGTATCTCCTTTTGTTTTTCTACTTCTCTTGATTCTGTTGTTCTTGAACAAAGTAATTCGTGTTCTTGAAGTATGTGGTTGTACTTTTTCTCATTTTCATAGATTTCAGGAAGGCCCATTTGTTCTTCAAGTTTTGAGATTCTTTCATCTATCTTTTCTTGTTTTTTTGCAAGATAGTCTCCAAATGTCAAGTTCACTTCATCAAACGTTTTTTCTTGTTCCATGACTGCAACTTTTCCTTCAATGAGTATTTCACCATCATAACTTTCTTCTCCTCTGATGCAATTGAAGACTGTTGTCTTTCCAGTTCCGTTTTGACCTAGTAGTGCTACTTTGTCGCCTTTATTGATATTAAGATTAGCCTTTTTGAAGAGGGGTTTGTCTCCGTATGCTTTTTCTAAGTTTATAATTTTCATGATTTCCACCTTTGGTTTATTTCTAGATTTAAATAGGATTGCTTTGCAAACAAAAAAGAATAAAAATTTCATGCAATCTTTGGAGCTACCGCTATAGAATTAAGTATTTAACAAGTTTGTAGATAAACCGTTTGTGGTGTTATTGCGATTAACATACCTTTAGCTAGACCTAAGTAATTTATAAATCTTTCGACACGTAGAAGTAGTGATTCTCACAATTAGTCTCTCCTAGGGCTGTGGGACAAAAGACTAACCTAAGACTTTTGTCTCAGAGCCTTAGAACTAGAACGGTTTATAAATGAAGGCGACTACCTGTATATTGTGATGATTATGAACAATATAATTCAATGTTCAAGATGTGAATATGAATGGACATTCAGAGTTCAACAGCCGAAAGACTATTCAGAATGTGAAGCACGATTAAACAAGCAAATCGTATTGGAGGTAAATTAAAATGGGATTATTTGATTTAGAATCGAAAAATTTAACTGTGCCTTTATATGATTTGGGAACTTTAGCAGCTGGTTTTTATATTGGTTGTGCTGAAGGTAAAGGTATTGAAAAATCCCCTTCCTTGCGTTATCTAACAAAGTATGGTCCGTCTGTTTTAGCAGTAATTTCAACTTCAGTATTGATTAAATTAGGTAGCACTTTTGGAAAACGGATGAATCAATCCGTAACTCAAAATTTTCAAAATGGTAATTTAGAGGTGATTTTACAAGATGGCTCTAAAAAAATGTATCAAGGCTTGACTCGAGAAGAAAGTGAAGAGATTACTCCAAAATTAGTCAAGGGTATTAATCAATTAGAATCATCATTACAAAATCCTCGATATTTAAAACCAATATTGAAAATGGTAGCAAGAACAGCAATTGAAACTTCAGTAGCTTATCTTGTAGGAAGAGCGTATAGCAAAATTATCAAATAGTTTTTTTGTTGAGAGAAATTACATTTATCAGAACAGATTTTTTATTGGGTTGTGTTGCTGTACTTTTTTTCTGCTTTGCAAATATTTTCTAAAGACTTCTGCTCTGAAATCCTGTTGGTGATTGAAAAAGAGGTTCTAGCAAAACTGAAGGATTTGCGGGTTTCATGCCTTGAAACTTATAAATTTACAAATTAGTAAATACTCATGTTCTTAGAAATAATTCTTTCAATCACGTTCGGTCTTTTAGCTGGGACTTTCACAGGCCTTATTCCTGGCTTGCATGTGAATCTCATTACTGCTTTGGTTGTTGGCAGTTTCGCTTCTTTCTCTGGACTTTCTTTTGTTCTTGTTGCTGTGTTTATTGTTTCTCTTGCCTTAACACATAGTTTTCTTGATAGCATCCCTTCTATCTATTTGGGTGCTCCTGATGCAAGTCAGGTTGTTGCTGCTCTTCCAGGTCATCAAATGCTTTTAGAGGGTTTTGGTCACCGTGCTGTTTTG
Source organism: uncultured Methanosarcinales archaeon (assembly GCA_964517565.1). GTDB lineage: Archaea > Nanobdellota > Nanobdellia > Woesearchaeales > SKGA01 > SKGA01. The sequence continues at coordinate 2,975 of CAZFEG010000051.1, read as the reverse complement.
TATACTCTTGTTGGTTCTTTTGGCGCTTTATTTCTTACGATGTTTTTTATTCCTTTAGGTTTGGTTTTTCTCCCTCTTCTTGCTTCTTTTCTTTCTCCTTTTATTGGTAAGATTCTTCTTGGTGTTGTTCTTCTTTTGATTGCTCTTTCTGGTCGTTTTCTCCCGAATACTATTTTTTTTCTTCTTGCTGGTAGTTTGGGTTTGCTTTGTTTTTCTTTAGTTTCACAAACTCAAATTCTTCTTCCTCTTCTTTCAGGTCTTTTTGGGACTTCAACTCTCATAATTAGTTTGTCTGCTCTTTCTGTTCTTCCTCAACAAAATTTGTCAAAAATTCTTCCTCTCAAAATTTCTGATCTCGAACGAACAGTTTCAAGAGCAACGCTAGTTGGTATTCTTGCTTCTTTTCTTCCTGGCTTTGGTTCGAGTCAGGCTGCAATTATGGCTTCTTGCACTATGAAGAAAAAAACTCCTCGTGATTATCTTTTACTCGTTGGAGGTATTAACACAGTAAACTTTTCATTTTCTATAGTTACATTAATTGTTTTGGGTAAGGCTAGAAATGGTGCTATTTTGGGTATTCAAGATATTGTCGGTTCTTTATCTTCTGATTATTTATTCATTTTTATTCCTACTTTATTTCTCGTTGCTGGTCTTGCTGTTATTTTTGGTATTTTTATTTCTCGTTTTGCAGCAAAGTCTTTGCAGAATGTTCCTTACAAGCTTGTTGTACTTTCGGTGATTCTTTTTGTTACACTCATTGTTGTTATTCTCAGTTCTTGGCAGGGTTTTTTAATTCTAGTTACTGCTACTTCTCTTGGTATTCTTGCTAGTCATTTTGGTGCGCAGAAGAATATGCTCCTTGGTTGTCTTTTACTGCCTGTTATTCTTTATTTATGGTAGAAAAGAAAAAAATAAAAAAAGAAAATCTAGTTTCCCGGTGTATAAGTAAATCCTACCATTGGATCAAATGTTGGAATTGCTGTTCCATCACCTATCATGTCAGTTCCTTTCCCTGCTCTTAAAAAAACTATTGATACTTTGTTCGCTTAATTTATTATTTATCTATTATTAATAAAGAATACTTCTCATTTTCTCCGGATAATTAGCTTGTAGTCCCAGTATCCTTGTGTTTTATGTTCATTTCTCTCTTCCAGACCAATAATCCTTATAAATAACTACTTTTCCTATTACCTTATTACTAAGTATAAAGGTGATTTAATTATGGCAGTAGAATTTAGCGAATTTAAAGGAAATAAAATGATTAAACTTCTCAATGAGAAGGATCCAGAAGGCAAATGGCCTTTCCAGTTTGGAAAGATGAAAGCAAAACTTATTGTTGAAAATATCGAAGACATAAAAAAGTTTGCTGAAGACGACGCTGAATAAATTTCTCTTCTCTTCTTTTTTCTTTTTTTTATTTCTATTTTTTCTCTTTTCCAAAAAAGTTATTGGTCTTGATTGTAGAATAAACAACTGTTCATTTTCATAAGCCCATTCAATATCGTAGGGATATCCGAAGTATTCTTCTATTTGTTTTGTTTCTTGTGCAATTTCAATAATTTGTTTGTCGTTAAGTTTTTGTTTGTAAAAGAATATATCTTTTCTTTGCGCTTTCTTATTTTTTTATCTAGAAATAATGAGTGATTTGTTTGTAAGTCATTTCCTTGTTTTACTCCTTATGGGAATTGTTTTTGTTCCTTTGGGTTTGTATGTTTTTTCCTTAGCGGAAAAACGCGCAAAGAAAATAGGAACCCTCAAGCGTAGCGGCTAGAATTCAAGACAGCTTATTTTCATTTTTTCCTCTTCGGAGGATTTTTTATTAATTTTTTAGAAATATTTCTTACTATTGCAAAAATAAAAAAATAAATAATTAAAAAACTTAGTTTCTCCACAGACCGTGTAGATTACAAAATTCTCTTGCGTATGCGTTTTCTGAATATGTTCCTTCAAAGTTTGCTTCAGGTTTTGCAGTATGTTCAAGAATTTTTGTGGTAACTTTGTCGCCGTCAATAATTTGTATGAATCCGATGAAATGTTCTTCTCCCATTGGGTGTTCGATAGATCCAACTTTAACATTAATTCCTTTTTCTGTTCGTTCAAGAACTGGTTTGTGTTTTTCAAGTCCTTCAGCGCCGCTTTTTTCTTCGACTTCTTCCATTGCTTGGTTACAACAAGTGAGTGTTCCTGCATCCTTATTCTGTGATGTGAGAACGTCAGTGACCACACCTTCAATATGTGCTTCTACGGTTTGTCCGCATAATTTACAGTGGTATATTTTCATTTTGTTTTTCTCCTATTCTTTTGCAATTTTTCTTACTTGCATAAGGTATTTCTTTCGTTGTCCCTCTCCTGCCCTTGTTATTGGTGGCACTATTGGCGGTCTTGTTCTTTAGGAAGAGCTGGAAGATGGCATGGCTGTTGATGATGGCGACGATGCTTGTCGATCTCGATCACCTACTGGCTAACCCCATTTACGACCCAGGGCGATGCAGTATTGGTTTCCATCCGATGCATCGGATGTGGCCCATATTCGTCTACGTTGCACTCTGCTTTGTTCCAAGGACACGACTTATTGGTCTAGGCTTAACTATTCATATGGCGCTAGACGCGATAGATTGCCAGGTAACCAGTGGCGTTTGGGTTAATCAGGCCGTGTAGCGTGGCGCACACAACAAAAAGGCCGGGCAATTAAATCAATATTCAGAGGTAAAATGGGCCGCGTCATGCGGTTGCTACCCACTAGTGTGCGTATACAAGCAAAGGAAGCGCTTGGAAATCTTCAGGTTTGACAAAATAGATGTTGCTACTGTCGATGAAGGCGAGACCTAGCAACGCTTGATCTGCTTGGGCGGGAGGGCGGTCAGTCCGTCCTTTGCGACGACCCGGCCATACAATTCGTTGACGAAATTCCAATCGATGAAGAGAGGTGCATTTTTCCTGGAACCAGCACTATCGGCGCGGGGCCTACGTCTTTA
>CAZFEG010000050.1:0-6782 GCA_964517565.1 uncultured Methanosarcinales archaeon | reverse complement strand
TGAAGAGGTAAATTAAAATGGGTAAAACTGAAGAAAATTTAAAAGCTGCATTTGCAGGTGAAAGCCAAGCAAGAAACAAATATACTTATTTTGCTAAAGTTGCAAGAAAAGAGGGTTATAATTATATTGCAAAAATCTTTGAAGAAACTGCTCTTAATGAAATGCAGCATGCTAAAGATGAGTTTAAATTATTAAATGGTATTGGTTCTACAATTGAAAACTTGAAAGCAGCTATGGCTGGTGAAAAGTATGAAACAGAAGATATGTATCCTACTTTTGCAAAAGAAGCTTTAGAAGAAGGAAATAAAGAGGCTGCAAAATTATTTTTTGCAATTGCTAAAGTTGAAAAGGAACATGAAGAGCGTTTCAAGAAATTACTTGCTTTAGTTGAAAGTGATTCTGTCTATAAACGAGCTGAGCCTATTAGGTGGAAATGTAGTAAGTGTGGTCATATTCATGAAGGAAAAGAAGCTCCCCACGAATGTCCTAGCTGTAAACATTCTCAAGAATATTTTGAGCCTGAATCTATGAGTTTATAATTTTATTTTTTTTCAAAACATATCTTGTCTTTTCGGACAAGGTTTTATTTTTATTTTTTATCTTTAAATTATTTGTCTTTAGGTGATATTAATGAAAATACATACTGAATACTTACGTTTTACAACAACAAAACGCACAGATTTTATTCTTATAACTCATGAGGTTAATCAGGTTATTGCTCAGTCAGGTATTTCTGATGGTTTAGTTCTTATTAATCCTATGCATATTACTGCAGCAATATATGTTAATGATGCTGAGGACGGCCTTATTGAGGATTTTCAGACTTGGCTTGAACATCTTGCTCCTGCTAAGCTTGGTTATAAACATCATCTTACAGGGGAAGATAATGCTGATGCTCACTTAAAACGGCAATTAATGGGTCATCAAGTTACTATGCCTATTACTAATGGTCAGCTTGATTTGGGTCCTTGGGAACAAATATTTTACGCAGAATTTGATGGTCAGAGACCTAAACGAGTTCTTATTAAAATTATTGGTGAATAGTCTATATTTTTCTACTTATTTTTGTTTTGAACTAGAATAGTATTTATATGAGCGTATCTTTTAGTCCTTTATGTCCATAAAACTCCCTGATAATTATCAAAAATCTATTCCTAAGTATTCTGAGTACAAAAAAGTACTTCGTTTAAGTCCTGCTGGGGAGGATATTATTCTTACTCGTTATTTGAAACGTGATGCTGATGGTTTTGTTGTTGAAGATCCTTTGGGGATGTTGTACCGTGTTGCAAAAAATATTGCTCAAGGTGATATGCGTTATGGCGCAAATGTAAAATCAACTGAAGCACTTTTTTTCCATCATTTGGCTCATCAAAATATTATTCCTGCTTCCCCAATTTTAATGAATGCAGGCAATACTTTGCAACATTTATTTTCTGATCATGCTTTGGATGTTCCTGATTCTTTAGATGAAATCTTTGATGTTCTCAAACTTGCGGCATCTATTCAACAACATGGTGGCGGTCTCGGTTTTAGTTTTTCTAAGGTTCGTCCTCGTCTAGATTCTGTTTCTGGAATGAAAAATGTTGCTTTTGGTCCTTTGAGCGTGATGCATATTTTTGATACTTCTTTTAGTGCTATTTTACAAGGTGGTCGTCGTAATGGTGCTAACATGGCGATAATTCATATTTCTCATCCTGATATTCTTGCTTTTATTAATGCAAAAAAGAATACTTCTGTTTTGACTAATTTTAATTTGTCTGTAGCTATCACTAATGATTTTTTGGATGCTGTCAAGGCTGACGCAGGTTTTGATTTAATTAATCCAAGAAATGGTGATTTGGTAAAGTCTGTTCCTGCTAAGGTTCTTTTTGATAAACTTGTTATGCAGGCTTGGGAGACTGGTGATCCTGGGATTGTTTTTATTGATGAGATGAACAAAAAATATCCTTTCAAAGATCGAAACGTTTTGTGTACTGGTTCTTGTGGTCAGTATGAATTAGAATCTTTTGAAGGTGTTCCTTATGCTCATATTAATCTTACAAAAATCCTTATTGAACGTGATGGTAAGTATTTTGTTGATGAAGATAAACTTCGTCTCTTAGTTGGTATTTCAGTTCATTTTCTTGACAATTGTCTTGATGTGCATAGGTATCCTAATGATATAATTGAATCAAAAACGAAACAAGTAAGAAAAATTGGTCTTGGTGTTTTAGGTTTTGCAGATATGTTATTCAAATTAGGTTTGTCTTATGGTTCTGAAAAATGTCTTGCACTTATAAGAAATTTGATGAAAGTTATTCAAGAGGAGTCTCGTTTAGCTTCTCATAATTTAGCTCTTAAAAGAGGACCTTTCCCTGCTTTACGTCAAAGCACTTGGCAGAAAAAGATGCGTCATGCAACAATAACTTCTATTGCTCCAACTGGTTCTACAAGTATTATTGCGAACACTTCTCAATCAATTGAACCAGTATATGCCTTTTCATATACCACAACGACAAGCACTGGCAAGGAATATACTATTCTTAATGAGTCTTTCAAAGAGTCTATTGATTCTTTGGCTATTGACCGTGTTGCAAAGATTCAATTACAATTTGTTGATTCTGTTCAAAAAATTTCTTGGTTGGATGCTTCGTTCAAATCAATTTTTAAAACTGCTATGGATGTTTCTCCTTCTGAACATGTCCAAGTTATGGCTGCTTTCCAGGAGTTTGTGGATAATTCCATTTCTAAAACAATTAATTTACCTCATGAAACAACTCCTGAAGAAATCGCAAATATTATTTGGCAGGCTCACGCTTCTGGTTGTAAGGGTATTACGGTGTACCGAGATGGTTGCCGTGAGGATCAGGTTCTTTCTGCTCGTGCTCAGACGCGTCTTAGTGCTTTTGAAGAAGAAAACTAATGCTCTTTGACCTATATATTCTAAAAGAGATATTCAAACAACGGATGTTGGATATTCATTAATCTTTTAAACTACCCAAACCATTCTATGCACTAGATGTAGTGTTTAGATACTTAACCAAACACTACCAGTAGTGTTTACGCGAGGTTGTAACTTATGAATGTTCAAAAAAAAGAGAAGTCAATTTTAACAAAAAATACAGAGAATATACTTCTTATCAAAACTTTATTATCAGAAAATATTGTTCTTTCTGTTCAAGCAAAGAATATACTCAATAATTCTACTCATCTCAAAGAAATGGGTCTTATCATTTTTTTAGATAGATATGCTCTCAAAGATTTGCGAGAAAACTTTTATGTTGGTGATTTGGTTGTCGCTATTTCTAAAGATCATCCAAAATATCCTAAAAAAGATATTGGTATTGTGACTAAGATTGTGGGTTCAAAGTTACATTTACGTATGACTTCAGGTATTTATGCTCAATCTAAAGAGATTCTTATTGTTGATACTCCTAAATGCGATAAACCTATTGAAAGTATTTATGATGCTTATCTTCGTGTGGCAAAAGCTGTTGCTAGTGTTGAGGGTGAAAAATCTGAAGAATATGTTGAGAAGTTTGCTCAAGCTCTTCTCAAAGGATATATTCAACCTGCTGGTCGTATCATGGCTGGCGCTAATCTTGATGAACAAGGAAAATATACTTCAAATTTAACATTATACAATTGTTATGTTCTCCCTTCACCTGGTGATTCTAGACGCTCAATTATCAAAGATACTTTATTTCAAATGATTGAGATATTTAGTCGAGGTGGTGGTGTTGGTATTAATTTGAGTACTTTACGTCCTCGCTATGCGTATATTCACGGTGTGAATGGTAAATCCAGTGGTTCTGTTTCTTGGGGTAATTTATATTCTAATGCAACAGGTCTTATTGAACAAGGTGGTTCAAGACGTGGAGCTCTCATGCTCATGCTTGCTGATTGGCATCCTGATATTGAAGAATTTATTTCCTCCAAACATACTATTGGCTTTCTAGATAATGCAAATATTTCAGTTCTTATTTCTGACGAGCTTATGGCTGCAATTAAAGAAGATGCAGATTGGCCTTTAGAATTTCCTGATGTGAATGATTTAGAAACTAAAAAAATATATGATACAGAATGGGATGGGAGTCTTTCTCGTTGGAAGTCTAATGGCTACAAAACAGTTGTTCATAAAACCATAAAGGCAAGATCTCTTTGGAAGCAACTTATTGATTCTTCATGGAAGTCTGCTGAGCCTGGTGTTGTTTTTATTGGCAGATATAATACTATGAGTAATTCATATTATTATAATGATATTATTTGTACGAATCCTTGTGGTGAACAAGGTTTACCTGCTTGGGGAGTTTGTAATTTAGGTCATCTTGCTCTTAATAATTTTGTGAGACAAACAGGAACTGACGATATTGGTCCTTTGTTTGATTTTGATTGGGCTGCTCTTAAAGAATCTACCCACCTTCTTATTCGTTTTTTGGATAACATTATTGATTTAACACCTTATATTTTCGAAGAGAATAAAAAGAATCAACTTGCAGAACGTCGTGTTGGTTGCGGTTCTCTTGGTCTTGCTGAGGTGCTTATTCGTCTGAGAATTCCTTTTGGAAGTAAAGAAGGAAATGTTTTCATGGATAAACTCTACAAGATGATTGCTGTGGAGTCGTATATGGCTTCAGTTAATCTTGCTAAAGAGCGTGGTTCTTTTGAATATTTTGATGCAGAGAAATTTCTTGAAAGTGGTTTTATGAAAACTATGCCTGATGAAGTTCGTGATGCTGTTAGAGAATTTGGTATTCGTAATGTTACTTTGACTACTCAAGCTCCTACTGGGACTGTTGGTTCTATGCTTGGAACGTCTACTGGTATTGAGCCTTTTTATGCGTTCAAGTACTTTCAACAAAGTAGACTTGGTTTCCATGAAGTCGATCTTGATTTAGCAAAGGAATACAAAAAGTCCGCAGATGGTTCTTTACCTAGTTTTTTCGTTTCTGCTATGAATTTGGGTCCTGAAGATCATGTTATGGTTCAAGCCGTTATTCAACGTTGGACTGATTCTTCCATTTCAAAGACTGCTAATGTTCCTTCTTCTTTTTCTGTTGATGACACAATGAAATTGTATGAATTCGCTTTTGATCATGGCTGTAAGGGTATGACTATGTACCGTGATGGTTCTCGTGATGAGCAAATCCTCACTATTGATAAGTCTACAGAAGAAAAGAACACAAAAGTAAAAGGTTCACCTTCTAGCATTCCTGAAGTTAAAGAAGATGTTGTGTATGGTAGTGAACTAAATAATACTTGTCCTATTTGTAAAAAAGGTCTTATGATTAAAGTAGGTGGTTGCACAGAATGTGATGCTGGTTGCGGATTTAAAGGCGGATGCGACATGAAGTAGTTCTTCATGGAGTCATCTAGCGAATTTGTTTTCAAATTTTAGCGTGGTTGTGATATGAAGTGATTGGTTCGATTAAAATTAAATTATTAAATAGTGAAGCCAAAATGCCTTTCAAGGCTCATGTAGGTGATGCGGGTTTAGATTTATTTTCTTCTGAAGATGTTTCTATACCTCCAATGTCTAGAGCTCTTATTGGAACAGGTATTGCAATAGCTCTGCCTGAGTCGGATCTGAGTGGCTATAATTATTATGTTCGCATTGCTCCACGTAGTGGTTTAGCTGTAAAAAAAGGAATTGATATGTTTGCAGGAGTCATTGATTTTATGTATAGGGGAGAAGTTAAAGTTTGTTTGTTTAATTCAAGCAATGAGCCTTTTAATATTTCTGTTGGTGATAGGGTTGCTCAAATGATACCAACTGTTTTTTTAGAAGCTGAACTTGAACAAGTTGATGTACTTCCCCAATCTGTTTCTCGATCAGATGGTAGTTTTGGAAGTTCTGGAAAGAATTAGATTGTTGTTTGTTGTTCTCCGATAGGCATGTGTTCTGTGCTTTTTCGTTCAATTCCTCTGAGGTAGTATTCTTCTTTTTGTGCGAGGAGCCAAAGGTAATCGGAAAGTCTGTTAATGTAAATGTTCATACTTTTGTTTTGTTGGTTTTGTCTAAGGAGTTGTCTTTCAAGTCTTCGTGCTATTGTTCTTGCAAGTTCTAGGTGTGCTGAGCTTGGTGAGTCTCCTGGTATGAACCAGTTTTGAATATCGTTGTATTGTTCTAAGAGTTCAATTTCTCGTTCAATTGATCTTACTTCGTCTTTTGTTATTGTTTGTTTTAGCTTGTGTTGGTCTTCTTCAAGTGTTGCAATTTCAGCTCCAATTACAAAAAGAACATGTTGAACTGATAGAATTTCTTGTTTAATGTTTGGTGCTGTAACGTGTGCTCTGGAAACTCCTAGGCTTGCATTGAGTTCATCCACGCAACCACAGACTTCCATTCGCTGGTCTGTTTTGTTAATCATTCGACCAAAGAGAATGCTTGTCTTGCCATTATCGCCTATTTTCGTTGTTATGCCCAATTTTTACACCTTGTTACTACCGATACAAAACACTACATCTAGTGTTTGGCTTACTAACCATACACTACACCTAGTGTTTCATTTTTTGTTTCTTCGTTTTAAAAGCATTTCTATTCTCAAAAAACCTATGCCCTAACCTAGAGGTTTCGTTCTCATATCTTGTGGCGCTAGATATAAAAAGGATGGCGTGTTTGTTCATTTTATGAAAGATACTCTTTCCTCTTTGGAACTTCATTATTTGCTCTTGGAATTACAATTCTTAGTTGGTGCTAAATTAGAAAAAGTGTTCCAACAAGAAAAGCCTTTGGATGAATTCCTATTTACTTTACACCTTCCAAGTAAGGGTAAGAGGCATTTGTTCGTGACTATTCCCAA
>CAZFEG010000049.1:0-6789 GCA_964517565.1 uncultured Methanosarcinales archaeon | reverse complement strand
TCTTCCTATTCGAAGGTTAAAAGAACTTAATAAAAGCTTAGAACGAAGGGCGGAAGAATTAGGAAAAAAAACAATCCATGCATATTTATTAGATTCTCCTACAAGTAAATCATATCACACTATTCGTTGGTTTGATCCAAATGAAAAAGGCTATTTTCAGAAACTTAAAAAAAAGATTCTCAATACTCAATCAATTGCAGATAGTAAAACAATTATTCTAGAACCCCATCCCAAGGATCCAAAGATTCCTTTGCTTCTACGTAATTCTTTAAATTATGACGGAAGTATATATTTATTGAATTCTTTAGGAGATGATACTTGGACTTTTAAAAATGAAATTAATGGATATTTTTTTGATATTTCAGAACTTATAGAAAATATATATGAAAAAATGAAATAGTGTTAAGCGTGGTTCTCAAAGAATCTTTCAATCTTCTTCTAATCCAAAACTTTCTACAAATTTTATAACTTGTTTGTATTCAAGCAAGTAATCATATCCTTTTTTTGTTATAGAATACGTTTTAGAATTTTTTTTGTCAACATGCATTAAGAGAAATTCTTTTCCTAGTAAGTCTTTAAGATATTCCCCCATCATTTGATGAGATAAATTTGATTTGTAAAGAAGGTGTGTTGGTTTTATGATTCCTCCTTTGTTACGGACTGCTGATAAGATATCGTGAATGATTTGCAAGCGACCGCGTTTTTTCCCCATTTACTTCACTACTCGTAATAAACTAACCAATAAAACAATATAACCAACCATAGTTATAATATGTGCTAGAACATAAAACGTTTGAACAATATTTACAGCAACCATTAATATATGGCCTATAAACAATAAACTGAATCCACTGAATACTAAGAATGTTGTAGTCGTCCCTAATTTTGCGTGTCTTTGATAGTGTTGTGCTGCAATAAATAGTAAGAAGATTGCAACTATCAAATTAAATACTATGTGAAAATAAGGTGTGAAGAGTATTGCCACAAAACTTAAGCTGACAAAAAGTAAAAATATTTTTGATCCTCGTTCTTTCAAAGTAACATATGCTAATAGTGCAAACCCTAAAACCATAAAGAGTACGTGCATAATCATTGCAAGAACACTTAATTGAATGGTAGATACTGCGAGTTCTTTTGCAGATAAAAATAATAAATCCGCACTTCCTATACTTTTTAATTTTAAGAAATTAAATAATGCTTGTATAAAATAAGATATACTTATGCTCAAAAAAGCTAGACCAAAATAGAGTGTTGAGCTTTGTTTTGCGATTCGATACATTTTGTATGCATAATATGCAATAAGTAGCGTGACTAAAGCAAAAAAAAGTACTATAAATATGCTTGAGCCTCCAAACCAGCTTGGTGTTGAGCAACTAATAAGATCCATAAACTACCAAAATGTAGTGTCATTTTTAAGCTTTACGGACTGATGTTCTTGGGTTTTCCTTGATATCGTTTATAAGTACAACAAAGAATACTATTAGTAATAACACCTGGAGGCGATGAAATATGATGAATTTGAACAATGATTTAATGTATGTAAGTGAACCACGTGATTTGTACCAAGAAACAATCATGCAAGAACAGGACGATAATTATACGCCAAGTATATACGACGCTGCGTTTTTAGAATAGGAATCGCATCAACAGTAAGTTAAATTCGAAACACCTCAAACAACACACACAACCAATCCCTCACTAACCTAACCACAACCAACCACACACATAAACACACAAAAAAAACACCAACCACACAAAAAAACACCAACCATCAAGAACAACTCTCCCCAGATTGTTCTTGATGGTATTTTTTCTCACAATATAAATTCAAAATATTGTTATTTGCGAACTAAATTGCAAAAGACAAAAGTGTTTTCTTTTGTCTTGAACTAATTTTTCTTCTTAAAACCACAATCATTTTAACTAAACAGGTTTACAAAAGACTGTATGAAACCATTTCCTCAAATTAAAGAAAAAGCATTTCTTGCTCCAATGGCAAAAATTACAGATCCTGCTTTTCGTTCAGTTTGCAAAGATTGCGGCGCAGGAATGACAACTACCGAGCTCACAAGTGCAAAAGCTCTTCTTCAAGGAAATGAAAAAACAAAACAATTAATTCGCCGTGCAAATAATGAAAAAGGTTCTTTTGCAATTCAATTATTTGGTAGCGAACCAAAAGATTTGGCAGATGCTGCCAAACTTGTTGAAAACCAATGTGATTTTATTGATTTGAATATGGGCTGTCCCACTCCAAAAGTTTGCAAGATAGGTGCAGGCTCTCAGCTACTCGAGTCACCTAAAAAAATTCATAAAATTGTGAGTGCTATGGTTGATGCAGTTAATATTCCTATTTCTGTTAAAATGCGTGTTGGCATTAATGAAATTCCAAAGAACATATTTGATATTACTTCCACTATTGAAGACGCTGGTGCAAGTCTTCTCACGATTCATGGCCGTACGAAAGCTCAAGCGTATGGTGGAGTGGCGAATTGGGACATCATAAAACAAATCAAAGAAAGAAGTTCAATTCCTATAGTTGGAAATGGAGATATTACAAGTCCTGAAATTGCTAAAGAACGTCTAGATTCCTCTGGTGTCGATTATATTGCTATTGGACGTGCGAGTTCTGGCAATCCTTTGCTCTTCACTCAAGTTAATGAATTGTTAACAACAGGTTCGTATAAAGAACATACGACTAAAGAGCGTCTTATTCTTTTTGAAAAGTATTTAGAACGAAGTAAAGAGTTTTCTACAGCTTTTATTTTGCAAAAAGTTCAAGCCCAACATTTTACAAAAGGTTTGCCTAGTGCAGCAAAAATTCGTGATGAGATTAGCAGAATGCAATCAAGTGAAGATCTTCTAAAAACAATTCATAAGTCTGTTAAGGATGAAGAATAAAAATAGTGTTTTAAAAACCCTACCGCAAACTTCTTAAGCTTTGCTTCAATAAATAATATTCTATGAGTTATATTGCTGGTGTTGATGAAGCAGGTCGCGGTCCAGTTTTGGGTCCTATGGTTATGGCTATTGTTGCTTGTAGAGAGCGTGATCTTGAATTTCTTAAAGAGATTGGTGTTAAAGATTCTAAACTTCTATCTGAGAAAGTTCGAAACAAATTATTTCGTTTGATTAAAGAAAAGCTCCCTTTTGCAATTATTAAAGTCTCTCCTGCTGAAGTTGATAAACACGTCGCAGGACCTACAAGTTCTCTTAACGATTTAGAAGCAATTACTTCTGCTAAATTAATTAAACAAGTCGCTAAACTTGCGAGCATAAAAAAAGTTATGTTAGATCTTCCTAGTAAAAACAAAGAAGCATATCTTGGTTTAGTTAAAAAGAAATTACCTTTCCCCCTCAACGCATTAAATATTGATGCAGAATTTAAAGCAGATCTTAATTATCTTCATGTTGGTGCTGCTTCAATCCTTGCTAAAGTTACTCGAGATAAAGAAATTAAAAAAATAGAAAAAAAGCTAGGCTTCGCAATTGGTTCAGGATATCCAAGCGATCACTTCACTGTTGAATCTCTTCACAAAAATTTCAAAAAACTCCTTGAAGCAAAATGTGTAAGAACCAGCTGGAAAACAGTAAAAGAGCTTCTCGAAGAAAAAGCACAAACAAAACTCGGCAACTTCTAAAAAAAAACAATTCAAAAAACTAAAGAGGATTATAGAAAATGGAAGTTAAAAATGATTGGGCAAACTCTGCAGAATATTATGATCTCGTTTTAGATAAAAAACAATTCACAAAAAATGTGGAATTTATCGCAAAAACACTCAAAGAACATGATTGCAAAACAGTTCTTGAACTAGGTTGTGGCTCAGGACTCTACTTACTTCAATTAAAAGATCAAGGTTTTGATATTGAAGGCTTAGATATTAGTAAAGAAATGCTTGAAGAACTTTTCAAACTTAACCCTCAAGCAACAACACATCTTACAGATATGAGTACGTTCAATCTCGGAAAAAAATACGATGCAATTATTTGTTTGACCTCATCATTAGTTCTTCTACCAAACATGAAAAAAATAGAAGAAACATTCAAACGAGCTCAAGAACACCTAAACCCTGAAGGAATCCTCATATTGGAAAATCCTGATCATGATGTAGAAATAAAAGAATCCAATCACAGTCAAGAAATAGAACATTTCAACTTAGATGATGGTTTTATCGACATAGTATTTCGACAACATAAAGTCAAGAATAAATGGGTTGAAGAATGGTTCGGTTTTGGTTTCAAAAATAATGATCCTATCGAATTCAAAGAACGATTTGAAGAACTAATAGTACCGTCAACCAAAATAAGCACCTCTTTAAAAAAATACTTTATCATTGAAAAAAAGTATGGCTCTCGAACAGGAGACATATTCATTGAAGGAAAATCTAGAAAGAGAGGCTACATCTGTAAACAAAAATAATCACACCACAATTTTCACAACATTCTCATAAGTTTCTACCGTCCCCAGAACCTCACACACGGCTGCGAGTTTACCGAACAGCACGAGAAAAGTTTTTACTTTGACCGTACCTATGTAAGAAAGGCAGAGCAAAGATTTTTAAACATCCCCAACCCCAATCAAACCATATGAAGTATATTCAATCTCTCATCATCCTTTGTCTTGTGTTTCTCATGTTCAGTAGTGTTGTTCTTGCTTCTGATTATTATTACTACGATACATTAACTATTGAACAGGATTTTAGCAATACTTTAACTGTTTCTCCAACTCAAGATAATTATTTTATTAATGATCTTAAAATAAGTTTACATAGTTATCCTGATGCAGATCAACGTCAAGAGATTCTTTTTTCAGATATTTCTTCTTCTGGTGAAGTTCAGAATGATAAAGTTATTTATTCTTGGTTAAGTCCAGAAGAATTATCATTTCCTTATTCTACTTCAACTACACTTAAGACTTCTTTTAATCCTGTTAAAATAACGAAAAAAGTTGATTTTCCTCTTAACGATGTTCCTCCTGAGGTTTTGCAGTTTCTTGAGCATACTGATAATATCGATAGTGATAAAGATATTCGTCAGTTAGCAAATTCTCTTGCTGTTGGTAAAGATGATTTATTTGTTTTAGAATTTGAGCTTGCTAAGTGGGTGAATGAACATATTGAGTATAATCTTTCAACTTTGACGAGTGAAGCTAATAAACCTTCAACTTGGGTTTTAAAGAATGAGTATGGTGTTTGTGATGAAATTACTAATTTGTTTATTTCTTTAAATCGTGCTTTAGGTATTCCTGCTCGTTTCGTTTCAGGTATTGCTTATAGTGATGCAATCACTTCAGGTTCTAAATGGGGTAATCATGGTTGGGCTGAAGTTTATTTCCCTGATTACGGTTGGGTTTCTTATGATGTTACGTATGGAGAGTTTGGTTATATTGATCCAACCCACATTAGTTTGTTAAAATCTATTGATGGAGTGCAAGCTTCTGTGAGTTATGAATCATCCGGATTATTTTATACTACAAGCCAGAGCCCTTTGGTTATGAATACTAAATTATTATCCAGCGGTACAAGACAAACTGCTTTAACAAACGTTAATTTGCAAGTTCTTAATTCGTTCATTAAGATTGGTTCTTATAATTTAGTTACTGTTGTTGTTGAAAATACTCAAGATTATTATCTTGTTGAGCAAGTTCATCTTTCAGAGATTCTTGAATTGGAATCAATCAATCCTTGGAATCAACAAGTTGTATTAGCTCCTCATGAGCGTAAAAAGATTTTTTGGACTTTAAAAACTGATGCGACTCTTGACTCAAACTATAGATATACTTTTCCTATGGCTTTAACAACAAGTAATGGTCGAACTTTTGAATCAAAGTTTACTGTGGGCAAATCTTGGGATATGCTTAACAAAGATTATGTTGAATTATTTAGGGATGAAACGGAAGTTGAAGAGGTAACAACTATCCCTCTTGATTGCGTACTGCCAAGCGCTATTGTTCTTAATTCAGTTGCAAACATTACATGTTCTGCTTCTGAAGTTCCTTTTAGCGAGTTTCCTCTTAGAGGTTGTTTGAATAATGAATGTTATAGTCTTACAACCACACATCAAACATTTAGTTTTACTATATATACTCAGTCCATTGGTTTTCATACCGCCCCTATTAAAGTAACTACAAAGAATGATGAGATGACTTTTTTTAATTCTTATAGAGTGCGAGATATTAGTAAGTTAGAAATTGTGAATGCAAGCATCCCTTCGGAATCTTTTGTTTCAGATGATCTTATTATTCACTTTGTTATCAAAAAGATTTCTTTAAGTCCCGCTAATGGTCTTAGTGTCAAAATAAAACATCCTTTGTTTGCTCAAGAGTGGGAGTTTGAAACCTTAGATGAAGATAGAGAATTCGATTTTGTTTTTCCTGGTAATATTCTGTTAAGAGGAGAAAATAATATTGAAATAAGTGCAAAATATTATGATATGCTTGGTAATGAATATATTGAGAATGTAACTCTCACAACAACGCCACTAACTCAAAGTACTCAGGAAGATGTAGAAGTATTTCTTACAACATTCACTAAACAATTATATGAATTAATGGGTAAGGAAGATGAGTTAATTAAAGCGAATGAAACACAGTCTAACCAACCGTTTACTATTGCTTTGATTGTTCTTGTAGTTAGTGCATTTTTAGTACTCATAATTATTTCTAAGATTGGTTCTTTTGTTTTAAAGATTTTAAAGAAGTAAAAGCATCATTAAATCATGAAAATTCGTCATAATTATTGTACCGTGAATGGCATAAACACCCACGACCTGAACACGCAGAAACAAAGTTTC
>CAZFEG010000048.1:0-6864 GCA_964517565.1 uncultured Methanosarcinales archaeon | reverse complement strand
TATACATGTTGTACCTTAATTATAAACAATCAAAAGTCAATAACCAAATGAAAGATTTAGTTGATGAAGTTATCAAGATAAGAAAAGAACTACAAAAGATGCAAACGGGAACAGCACCAAAAATGGCACAAGCACCAAAAATGGCACAAGCACCAAAAATGGCACAAGTAAAAAAAGTAGTGAAGAAGAAAAAATAAAACAATTAATCTCCAGAGGAATACAAAGTGGGAATTGGCGAAATAGCAGAAATAGTTATTGTTGACAAAAACAACAAAATAATAGGCAAAATACTCGATAAAGACAGACTCGACCATAAAGAAATTATTTCTCGATGTTCAGTTGTAGTAATAAGTGATAACGAAGAAAACATATTATTGCAAAAACGCTCAAAGCACAAATATATTTATCCCTTTTGGTGGGATAACAGTGCGGGAGGAATCCTAAAAACCAACCAAACAGATAATGAATGCATAATTGAAGAATTATCTGAAGAACTAGGAATAAATCTAACTATAACAGATTTAGAAGATTGCGGTATCACATATATTGAACATGTAACTAAAGAATTTATTCATGTTTACAAATATAAAACTAAACAATTCACACCAAAAATTAATTGGGAAGTTGAAGATACTGCTTGGATGAATAGTGAAGAAATAGAAAAAACAATAAAATCAGGAAAGATCAGTCCTGTTTGTCTGGCTGCAATGAAAAAAGCAGAAGAAAAACAAAAACAAAAAAACTAATTCTCTAAACGTTTCACTTCAATACTTATAGCATCATCTTGAATACGGATTTCTCGCGGACAAAGAGTATGTTCAAGATTATTCTTATCACAATAAGAAAGGATCTTTTCTTTTTCTTCGTCGTTTTCAAAACGAACAATTACATTAAGCGCTTGAGAATCTTCAGGATGAACAAGAGATAAATCTTTCAAATCTTCTTTAATTAGTTTAACACGAGATTGCAAAAATGCTTGACGAGTTTCCAAGTTTTTTAGTTTTGTTCCAAGAATATTAAAATCTAAATCAAATTCCTTACCAAAGAGTTCCTTTGCTTTATCAAAAAGATCTTTATCATCAGTTGCAAAAAAACCACCCATACCAAGGTTAACAGGTTTAGCTTTTCCAAAACTTCCAATAATAATATCACCATGTTTTGCTGCAGAAGTACCTATACTTCCAGAGACATCATTAATTAATAAAATATCATTTTTTGCACAATGTAAAGAAATATCTTCCATGTCATGCATTGCAACATAACCAGCTAAAGAATTAAGAAGAAGAACACCATCAGTATCAAAACGATCAAGTTCCTTCGGATAAATTAAGCCATCGTGAGTGATTAACCTGACAGGTTCAAGTCCAGCCTGTTTAATATATTTCTCATACGTCATCCAACCACCCTCATCTTGAAGTAAAGCATGATGACGACCAATATCAGCAAGAACCTGCAAAGATACACGGATAGATTCATTACACCGACTTGTAAACCAAATATATTTCTTCCCTGTAAGGATTTTAAGCATTGTTCGAGCAGACTCTAAATATTCATTTTCTGACATAAAAACAAGGTAAAAAAGATAGAAATATAAAGCTTATGGTGTTGAGGAGGTATGAAATCACCCGTAGAGGCCATATATTATGTACACACAACCAAATTTGACTCAAATCCTTAAAGACGGCTTAGAAGTATTCCAAAAAGAATGGAAACTGCTTGTAGGAATCAACGCAGCAATCATGATAACTATACTTGCGTTCACAATACTTGAAGCAATTAGCAGCTGGTTTGTTATACCATTAATTTTCTGTGCAATATTCTTTGTTCCAATTATTATTATTGTTAACGCAACAATAAGTTCAAGAAGCATGCTTGGGAAAAAAACAAAAGTAGGAGATGTTTGGTCAGTAGTTCAAAGAAAAATCTTCAAAGTATTACTCACTATTCTTCTCATAATACTTATTATTTTTGTTGCATTTATAGTGCTAGCACCAGTAGGAGTGGGAGTGTGGTTTTTATATCAATCAATGTTACCAACACTTGCAAGCTCAACAATGATGGCATTTGGATTCTTCCTTTTTGTGGCTACAATTATTGGAGGACTCATGGCAATAATCACAATTATCCTTAGTACATACATGATATTTAGTCTTTATATCTCAGTACTCGAGAGAGAATGGGGTTTTCAAGCAATAAAAAAATCATTCCACATAATTAAAGGAAACTGGTGGCAAACATTTGGAAAAATACTAGCAATTCAACTCATTGTAACAGTAATCATGTTTGCCGTGCAATTTATATTTGCACCAGTAACCTTAGCGGCAACAAGCTATATGGAAATTAGGACAGTAAACGGAGTTGTAAGTCTTATACAACAGCTCATAGCATTACCATTTACAATAAGTCTTGTTGTATTTTATATAAAAACAAAACAATCAAATAAAGATATAAAAACAAAAGACACACATAAAAAGTTAACAACACAAACTAAGAAAAAAGTTAAAAAGGTAAAAGCAAAAAAATAAACTATGGCTGATAAAAATCAATTTACAAACAACGCAAAAGAAAGACTAGGTACATTGCAAAAAGAAGAACAAGAAATCTCCAAACAACTTAGAGAAAAAGAGAAAGAAATACGAATTCTACTAGCACAATTACACGCAATAAGAGACTTAGTCGAAGAAGCAGGAAAAGAAGTCTCAGATAACAAATACAATCAAGCAATAGAAGAAGTAGAACAACAACGGAAAGCACAAGAAAAAGCAATACAAAACCTTGAAGAAGTAATAGACACATCAGCAAAAGCATTAGCAATAAACGAAGAAGAAATAGAACAAAGCTCAATATATACAGCAATGACCACGCAAAAACTAAAATTAGCAACAAGAACAAAAAGTATTGAAAAACTCTACCAACTAGCATACACCTCTAATTCTTGGACTGACGAAGAATCGAAAGATTTCTTTGCAATAAGAGATGCAATAACAACATCAAAAAATTACGATTTAGCAGACGTCCTAAAACAAAATATAGACCAAACATACAAAGCACTACAATTTGTAGCAACACAAAAAGGAGACGACATTCAAAGAACATATAATGCAGAATACGCAATGTCAAACCCTATAGCTAAATCAATAAATTCTCCGTATCCAACGTTTGAACCAGTCAAAATAAAAGACGATTACAAACCAACTAATACGAATGTAAAAATTAACTTATAAAATGCATTAATTCAAGACAAAAGAAAACAATACATATTCTGCCGTGAACTAAATATTCGAAAGAATTATCAAGTTTGAAATGAAAAATCAAACTAAAATAGATATAATCTAGGCAAAGAATATGAGCATCTGTTTGTCAATACAAAACGAAATTAGTATGAACGGAAGAAGCAACGAAGAAATACTTCAACAAGTAATGGATGCAAACAAACTAAGAGCGGTTTTTTTACCAAAAAACTACTCACAAGAAGATTTTGTAATAAGGAAAGAGAAATACGAGAACCCAACAAAAAGCATACCAAAAGAAGGATTTGCATATTTATTCCTACAAAAACAAGAATCAAACGAATACATTGCAAAAATACAACTATAGTGGTAAGATAAAGGAAACAAAATCTAAACAAATAAAAGTTATTATAAAATAGAAACGATTTTACTCTTTTTGCAATGAAAATAATTTATACAACTAACTCAACTATCAGAGATCTTTTTATAGAACAAGTAGAGGAACATAAGGGAGATGTTGAGAAAATTATTGAAAAAATTCTCTCCCAAGGAGAACTACTAGCCCACGGCTCAGATATATTCCCTGAAAACAGAATTCTAACAACAAAAAATGATACACTCTATGGAACAAATCATGCAAGCATAGCACTACTTAAAGCAATACTATCAAATAAAGGACTACGAGAACCAGGAATAAAATATCCATATGAGATATCTGCTGAAAAACCTTTAGAAGTAGAAATTTATGGCGCACACAAAGAAACAATAAGAACTAAAGGATACGTACATTTTATTTTAAAATCAAAATTCAAAAATGTTCCAATACACTCATGGCAATTTGAAACAAATACTGAAAGAGAGATCCTTGCAAGTATAGAAGTTAAAAAAGAAGATTTCAAATATCCCGTCTATAAGGATAATACAAAAGAACGAATTTTCAACTAAATATTTATAAATAGAAAGACGCTTCTTAGTTTAAACTGGTCGCTTGCACAGTAGATTAGGCAACTTTTTTCAAGCTTAATGAAGAGCAGGTATCCGACATACGAAAGTATGAGAGAATAATAAAAATGGCAAAAGTAGAAGAGATATCTTATTTCTTAACTTTCGCCAAACGAGGTAATTAAAATGGCAAAGGAAACGGTAGAATCATTAATTGTCGGTGGAAAAGCAACAGCAGCACCACCACTAGGTCCAGCATTAGGTCCAAAAGGAGTAAACATCGGACTAGTAGTTGCAGAAATCAATAAAAAAACAGCAGACTTTGCTGGAATGCAAGTTCCTGTAAAAGTAATTATTGATACAGAAACAAAAGAGTTCGAAATTACAATAGGAACGCCACCAGCAAGTGCACTTATTAAACAAGAACTTAATATCAAAAAAGGAAGCGGAGTACCGCAAACAGACTTTGTAGGCGACCTTACAATGGATCAAGTAACAAAAATTGTTAGAATGAAATCAGATGCACTCTCAGGAAAAAATGTCAAAGAGAAAGCAAAAGAAATCGTCGGAACATGTAGAAGTATGGGAGTTACTATTGAAGGTATGAAATCAGCTGAAATGATTGACGCAATAGGAGCTGGAAAATACGACGAAAAGCTCAAATAAAAAAACGCGAAAGCGTTTATTTTATTTTTATTCTAAAATTCTCAAAGAAAATTCTTTTAAGACACAATTAAAAGGTTATATCACTTCTTCTCATACCTGTCCTTATCACGACCATAACACTTAGCCATAACATGAAAAAAAGATTCATCAAGATTAATATTATGAGAATTTGCAAGACAAGCAATCGTAAACAAAACCCTAGGAGAACTTCTTCAAACCATCAAATGGGACAACGAGTGCAAAGATCCGTCCGAAGTATCAAAGCCAAAAACTAACAATAAAAGCCAATTAAGCCTAGAATTCTAAAGACAACAGGAATCTTTATAAATCAAGTATTATTTCTCAGCATTCATGGTAGACAGAGTAGGCGGATTTCGTCGAAATACAAGATACAAACTCCGTAAAAATGTACGGGCACGAGGAAAAATAAGTCTTCGTAGCTATCTCCAAAGCTTCAATGTAGGAGATAAAGTACAGCTTAAAGCAGAACCGGCACGTCAAAAAGGAATGTACTTTCCACGGTTCTATGGAAAAGTAGGAACTGTATCAAAAATAGTTGGAACCTGTTATGAAGTTCAAATTAAAGACTTCACAAAAGCAAAAACAGTAGTTGTACACCCAGTTCATCTAAAAGCACTTTGAGGAAACAAATATGACAAAACCAGACGTTCTAGAGAAAAGACCTGTAAGCATAACTGAAGTCAAAGAAATCCTTAAAGAAATTCATAAAAGAGATGAAGAGCTTAGCTTTAGAGGTGGCAAAACAGAAGAATACGTTAATGACATTGTTACCCTCACATCCAAAAAAGCAAAAGATATCTCAAAAAAACTAGAAGAACTTGGAATTCCTCGTCTTAAAGATATTCACATTGTTAAAATTATTGATACATTACCAGAATCACCAGAACAACTAAAAGTAGTTATGGGTGGTTTTAATATCACCGTCACAAAAGAAAATCTCAAAAAGATTACTGATGTGTTGGACGATTATCAGCCCGCAAAGAAGAATTAAGCGGCAGATATCGATTTTAAACTCTTTCTCGTTCAAAAATCCTGTTAAATGCGGTAGAATGAGCTAAAAAGCCAAAAACAGACATAAAGCATAAATTTATAAGTTCAAAGAATAAAAATTAATTGGAGGGATATTGATGTTAGAAGAAAAACGTAGAGAAGAAAATGCAATAATACTTGATTTTTTGCCAAATGGATATTCCGCAGACACAAGACCAAGTCATCTTAAAACACCCATAGCGCAAGCTATAGGAAAGAATAACCTTAACCTTCTAGAACTAGTTCCTCGAAAAGATATCTTCTTACAACCACACGAAGAAGTATATGTGGGAGACCAAAAAAGAGAAAAAATCCATCATGTAATAGGCAAAGTAGCAGTAAGCAAACTTACACCAACAGCAAGATCGGAAATGGAATACATTCTCAAACAACTCATAAAACAAAGAGAAGAAGAATTCATACAATTTTTCAACAAAAGTCAACCACTTTCAACAAGAATGCACTCACTTGAATTACTTCCAGGACTTGGAAAGAAACACATGTGGGAAATTGTCGAAGAACGACGAGGAGATCCATTCACAAGTTACGAGAATTTTAAATCACGAGTGAAACTTATTCCTGACCCTGAAAAACTTATTCTGAAAAGAATAATTAAAGAACTTGAAGGAAACGAGAAACACAGCATTTTCGTAAAGTAATCAAAAAATAATTCTTTATTTTTTTATTTAATGTATATATAAATTAATTCTTTAGTTTTACCCAGATAATAGCTCCTTGAGGATGAAGATAGGGTTTAGGAGAAGAATATTTCTTTGGACTGTGCAAAACCCACGCAAAAGTATTCTTATACATTCTCTCTTGAAATAAGGAAAAAGAACAATGCTTTGATACATTAGCAGAATAACTTTTTCCAGTCAAAGGACCAACACAATCAAGCAAAGTACACTCACCAATAACAGTCCCTGAACCTGATTCGATGAGTGCGATACGACCACGTTTATGAGTTCTAGACGAA
>CAZFEG010000047.1:0-6919 GCA_964517565.1 uncultured Methanosarcinales archaeon | reverse complement strand
AGCAGGATCTGAACTAATAAGAGTAGATCGCGATACACCCACAGGATTTACTTTTTCAAATGAATTGAAAGCAGAATCCAAAGCAGCAGTTGAAGAAGGTATTTGAGGCAAGAATAAACCTTTTGTATGACTTGTAAAATCTAGCAATTCTTTTAAACTCATAAGAACAGTATTTTCTTCAGGCGTGACTATTCCACAAATTCTTTGTTTAATTTGTTCATTATCTTCAGGACTTCTACGCCCAACAATGACTTCATTAAGCATAGGATATGGATCAAAAAGTACAGCAGAACAAACATAATATACAATACCATCAAAAACTTGAGGTACCGCTGTTGCAGTTGTTGTATGATTATCTGCAGCCAATGCAAGATCACAAATAGCAGTACCTGTTTCAACAACAGTAGGGCCCACACCAGTATTTTTTTGAGAATTCTTTTGATCTTTAACAGCTTGAGAAACATATGAACGAATCGCCTTTGAGATCTTTGCAGAAGTTTCACCCAATTGCAAAATAAGATCTGAGAGAGGTTCAACATATGTTTTTCTTTTTAAAAAGTTATTAGGATCATCAATTTCAAATTCAATTTTGCTTGCACCAGATACAACCACATAAGGTAAATCATGATGCGCGGCAGCGTCTAGTTGAAACTTTGCATTTTTATATTTTAAAGGTAAAATTTTATCACGAAGATAATCAGCATAACGATTTAGATCAATAGGCACTCCTGCAGTAATCTGCCTAAAATCATGAAGATTCCACACAGTTGCAGCATAATGAGCAAGTACTTCAGGAGGATTTGAAACAATATTTATTAAACCCTTATACCCGCCATCAACATTATTAATGTATTTTGCAACTAAATCAATGAGAGGGATATTTTTGTCGATAAGAATAGCACGATTTGACTCAGAAGGATCATGATTACTCGCCGTAAAAAAAAATAACTGAGTGTTAAATAAAACATCAGAGAGCTCTTCAGTTGTTTTTGAAAAAATGTTATCAATAGAACCATTACCAGCGATGCGTTTATCAGAACTTAATTTTTTTCTAATAGAAGCGCTTTCAGAAGAATCTCTACCTACAATAGTAATATCGCCTATTGGAACAACAAACTGATCAAACTTGGCTGCAGCAACAATCATATCTAGAGCTCTATCCGTTACACCACCAGCACCGAAAAAAGTTATATTATATTTGGCAGTATGAGACAAATTACGACGAATAAATTCATTTTTTCTATGATTTTGCCAAGAACCCGAATTATTCATATTATCATTACTAACCATTTTTAATCCCTAAGTACTACCTCTCAGTGGATGCAAAGGGGAATCTTTATATATATTTTCCGGTTCTTATCTATTAGAAAGAGAAATCTTTTATAAATAGAAGTTGGGAGTTTATAAATGAATGAAGACGTATTAGTGGAAATAGGACTGAATAAAACAGAAGCAAAAATCTATTTAACACTCCTCAAACTCGGAACAAGCACAGTTACAGAAATTGCGAATAACGCAAAACTCCACAGAGCAAACGTATACGATTCTTTAAAAAAACTTATTGACAAAGGACTCGCAGCATATATACAACAAGAAAAAACCACACATTATGAAGCTGCAGATCCACAAGCACTATTTCTCATAATCAAAGAAAAAGAAAACAAACTCAAAACATTAATGCCACAACTTATGCTACATAAAAAAATGGTAGAAAATAAAGGCGAGGCAAAAGTCTTTGAAGGAATCCAATCACTATTTAATATTATGTACAAATACTTAGAACTTAAAGATGATATTCGAGTTTATGGAATTCCAGAGTCAGTTCCAGAAATAGTACGAACAAAAATACCACATTTCCACAAAGAACGAATGAAACAAAAAGTTAAAATGCTTCATATCTACAACCATCAAGCAAAAGAACGAATTGAAATACTTAACAAAATGAAATACACTTACGCAAAATTTTTACCAGAAAGTTTTGATTCACAAGTTAGCACATTTATTTGTGGAGAAGAAATCATGATAGTACTCTGGTCACCAACAGTAATAATAACACGAATAAAAAATCAACAACTAGCAGACTCATACAAAAAATATTTCTCACTACTTTGGGCTGCAGCAAAAATTCGTTAAGCAGCATAAGAATCTAAAACTTTTAAAGTTGCGAAATGAGCTTTCTTTGCAGCAGAAACATCCATATCAATATCAGGTTGATCAATTGCAAACTGCAAACCAGAAGAAACTTCTTTTAAGAAACCATAATCGCCTGAATTTGAGAGTTTTACTCGAGATAAAGCATTTTGATATCTACTAAAACGATCAGCCCAAGATTTTCCACCATTAAGACCAGTAAGTGAATCCATAATTGGAGAAAGATAAAAATTATCAGGCTCACCAACCCGGTGCAAATACGCACCAAGAGAGAACATTGACCTTTCTATTTCTTGTTTTGGTGAAGGAGTCATATGGATAATTTTAGGTTGAGACATTGCAGGTTCATCTTTCTTAAACTCAGCATAAGATTCAGAAAGTCGTTGAGAATAATAATTAAATCTTTTTGAAAGAGGTTGCAAATATACAGAAGAATCTTCCGAGAAAGCTTGAGGTGAATAGGTAAGAACTGCTTTTTGCAAAGACTCCTTATTCGGTGATGAAGCTAACAAAGTACCCAAGTCAGAAATCGCAGATTGTAAAAAAGTTTTCTTTTGAGTATAGGATACAGAATTATGTTTAACAGAATCAATATCCTTGAGCAAATTATCCAGACGAGCAAGACCTTCGAAATAACGATTTCCCTTACAAGAGCCATATATGCCTTGATTAAGAAAAGAACCTTTTATTCGTTTACGAATTTTAGAGAGATCCTTAAGACCGCTTTTATCAAGTGAAAGATCTTGATAAGTAAATTCTAATTTATAAATCTCTTTTTCAAGAGAATTAATATGGTTTCTCCTAATATTATATGAATTAACATGTTCTGCAGAATCAATAGGAAAATGTAATTTTCTTTCATTCATTAAAGAATGTAACACATTTAATGTGTCAGCAAATCTATTTGCTACAGCACGTTCATGAATTGTTTCTGAAAGAGTAAGCTCATGAAATAAACTATTTGCATGAGGAACAAAAGAAGAATAAGTTTTTTTGAAAGAAGATTCTAAAAACTCATCAGCATGCTTTTGCGCTTTAGCAAGACG
Organism: uncultured Methanosarcinales archaeon; assembly: GCA_964517565.1. Taxonomy (GTDB): domain Archaea; phylum Nanobdellota; class Nanobdellia; order Woesearchaeales; family SKGA01; genus SKGA01. The sequence continues at coordinate 3,722 of CAZFEG010000047.1, read as the reverse complement.
AAGAAGATGACCATAAATTGTTGATGAAGGATTAACTCGAGATAAAACTTCTTCCCCCGTTTTTTCAATAGAAGATAAGTTTGATACAATCCCTTTCAGGGATTGAAGGGGGGTTTCTAAAGATAAAGAATATACCTCTGCAGGATCAAAATGTGAAACCTCATCAAGAGATGTTGTAAATGTTTCCCAAGAGTTCGTTGGGAGTTTCTGAGAAGGTGCATTAATAGGTTGTAACTCTCTAAGACCACCTTCAGCGTATAATTCCCAAACGGATGTAAAACCTTTCATCTTTTATTTCCTATAATTAATAATTTCAGTTATATCAAATAAAGCTCCTGCAATCTTTTCTTGAATTGAAAAAGGCCTAGTATACTGAACATCATCTACAAAATTAGAAGCAGAAGATACTCTTGAAGGAGGAACTAATTCCTCAGATGAAATAGTTTCTTTAACTGGTTGACCAGGAAATATATCATTCACATCAACAGACTTTTTTTTCTTAGTGAACATAGTATAGGAATTTTTTATTTTTTCTAGAGGATTGAACATTTTAATTTCCTCCACTAAAAGCAAGAGCAGCTTTTTGTATATCTTCTGTTTTATTCCCAATAATATAAATTGCTTTCTCAACAACTTGATTCGTAACTAAAGTATGGCGTTTTTTTATTTCACGAACTTGAACATCATAAGATAAATCCATAAAGTTTCCAGGAAAATGATTTGTTCGACTAGAACTTGCAATAAGTTCTGCAACAGAACGAAGATCTCTGCCTTGAAGATTCAGATCATGGCACAAGCTACCAAAATAATCCCATTTATTCGCCTTAAGAAATTTTGGTTGAAGATAAGAACGTAAATTATTTTCCAAAACCTTCCCTTTTTGTTTGGGAGTTACAGGACCCTCGCAATAATGAGTTCCAGTCTTCAAACGACTTCTAAGAGCTTTATCCAAATCATGAGGAGTGTTTGAAGTAAACAAAATAATATAATTTCCTTTATTAGTGTACGACAAACCATTAAGGAAATTTAGCATTTCATTCCCTGTCTCAGTTTTGTGTGCTGCATTAAATAATTTTTCTCTACTTGGAAACTTCCCATCAGCTTCATCAACAGCAATGAGATAAATCTTGTCACCCCGAGAAACATAATCTAATTGATGTTTTAAAATCTTAATTGGGCCATCTTGATGCGCGTCAGTAAAATCTAAATCAATAGCTTCAAATTCCTTTCCGTGTTTTTCTGAAAGACGTAAAGCTTCAGAAATTGCATAATGAACAAGCATAGTTTTTCCAGAACCAGAATCACCTACTAAAAGATATTTCTGCCTAAAACCACCATCCTCTAAAAATGGATTTTTATTAACAGAAAAGTTATATGCGAAAGCATTGTTCACACTACTTTTTATTTCGTTTTTTGCTTTTTCATTCCCAAGAATATCCTTAGCAGATAAAAGTTCATCTATAGTAATAATGTTTGGTTTAACAGTAAATAAGGAAGATGTTTTAGATTTATTTGCAGAATTAATAGGTTCGGTGATTGATTTGATGATTGTATCTTCAACACCTCTTAAAGTAAAATATTTTCCCTTAATAGTTGTTTTGTTTGCTTTTTGTAAAGAATTTTTTTCTTGAAAAGAATGAAGCTTATCTTTTGACAACTGTTTGAATGAAGAGAAATAAGCAAGCACAGCAGATTTAGTATCAGTTACATCAACAGTTTGTTTTAAAGTTGTTATCACATCTTTTAAAGACGCAGTAATAAGAACAGAATCACTTCTGATGTCAGGTGTGTGAACTGTCGAACTATGAGGTGAAACATTATCTGAGTAACTTGAATCAACATATTGTAAAACAGCTTCACTAGCAAGCGTAGTTAAATACGAACGTTGAAAAGAAGGCGAAGTAGAAGAAAAAAAAGTTTCTTGTTCTGCAAAAGTTTCTTTTAGTGAATGATATGCACCTGCAAACATAAGAGATGCATTTTTCACTAAAGTTTTTGCAGAATCAAGATCAACAGATTCGTCTGAAGAATATTTGACTTCGAGTGCTCGTTGTTGAAGATTTAAAACCGCAGAAAATTCAACATTGCTAACGCCGATCTTTGATTTTAATAATTCATCTTTAATAACAAGTTCTAAAGTCATTTCAAACACCCTCCCTAATATGTATACGCTGCAAAGTCTGCCATATATGACGATCGTCCTACAACAGAAGAGTCCTCCAAATCTTTGAATTGCAAGTCAATTTCCGAACCACTAGCAGACGTAGTAGAAACATCCTTAGCAGCACGAATTCGTCCAAGCTTTTCAAGATGATCACCATCATATATTTGAGTAGCATCATCAACATTCGCAGTTCCATCAGTAAGAAATTGCATCTTGTCAGCAATCTCTCCAATTGTCGAACCATTTTTACGGTCATTGACATAAATACGCAAAACTTCAGTTTTTGAAGAAGACATAAAGTAACTGTCCGTTGCATCGTTAATTGTAACTCGCTCTCTAATAATTAATTTATTCAAAGCATCCATGGAAGCTGTTGATCCTTTAGCATTGATATATGCTCGATTCTGCAAAGTTTCAATCTTTTTTAATTCGCCAACAAGTTTATGTTTCTCCCTACCATATTGAACAATCTTTTCAGGAGCAGTATTATCCTTTTCAGGATCGAGATTAGTAACACTAGATTCCACATCATGAATTTTTGCTCTTAGTTCGCTTAGACGTAATTCTCCCAGATCATAATTTCTTTTCAACTGAGATGCATTAAATTTTAATTCATCTAACTTGAATTCTAATCCCTTATCCTTTTCACGAATCCGAGAAGTTTGCTTTAAAGGAATTCCATTCTCAGAAATTGAAGGAGGAACAAACTCAGTTCTACCATAAAGAATCAATTCTCGTCCTTGAAGATCTTTTTTTAGAGCCACAGTTGTATTGTCAAACTCATCGAGTTTTTTTTCGATACCTGCTTTGTAAACATTAATACCTGCAACAGAATATAAAGTATCAAAAACCTTTGTTTGCCAAGGAGAATATTCAATATCAAATTCTTTCGCTACAGACTTATCTAATTTAAGCAAAGATTCTTTTGCATTTAATTGTTCATCACGAACCTTAGTACCAATCGAATTAAAACCATCAAGAAACTCTTTGTAATCATCAACAGTAAAATCAGATACTTTTCTCTTCTTACCTTCCACTTGTTTTTTTGTCGCACTCTCAGTTAAGGTGTTAGCCTCACCAGGGAAAATGTTCCCCTTGTCTTTATCATCTTTATCAGTCATTTTTATTTCCTCCATGTTTAATGAATTGTTATATAGATAGTATCTGCAATATGCTACTTAAGCAAGTGTAGTAGTCCCTACAACAACCTATCTGAGAATCTCCACGCTCTTTTGAAACGTGTATTGATTCAAGTTGATTTTATTGATTGAATCGTTAAGACTCAAACGACCCCCCGTTTGAGTATACAATTGATCAAGTTGTGGTTTTTCAATAAGCAAAATACCGCTTTTCCTTGCACTCACTTTTAATTTATCTTCAAAAAAATAATTTGTAACAAGAATTGCCAAATCCGCATCAACAAACATTTTACGTTCCATAACCTCATCAACAAGAGTATTAATTGAACTCATTACAAGACCATTTTTATTCTTTGAACCAGAACGTAAATTATGATGAATCTTCGTTCCGGAAGAATATTTTGCCTCAATAATTGCTC
>CAZFEG010000046.1:0-6921 GCA_964517565.1 uncultured Methanosarcinales archaeon | reverse complement strand
TGTAACTCTTTAATCTTTAAAACATGATCGCCTTTAATTTTAGTGATTTTTGCTTTTTTCTCTTCCTTAGACAAATCATCATCAACACTTACTTCATATGCGAAATCTTTAATTTCATGTTTAAGAATCTTGATTTTCTCAAGTAAGTTCAAATAATCATGAAATTCCGTGTGATATATAGTTAATTCTTTATTTCTTATTCTGTTACCATTAACTAACATTGCTTCGGTAATTTGTTTACCAATTTTCATGGTAGGATTTAAACTTGATAATGGATCTTGGAAGATCATACCAATTTTATTACCACGAATCTTGTGAAAGTTTGCTTCTGATAATTTTGTTAAATCTTGATTTTCATAATTAATTTCTCCACCATCAATAATGGCATTACCAGCTAATATTCCCATAATAGCTCTATTTGTTACTGATTTCCCGCTTCCACTTTCACCAACAATTGCTAGAGTCTCACCTTTATATAAATCAAATGATACTTCACGTACTGCTCTAACTAATCCATTAGGTGTTCTAAACGAAACAGATAAATCTTTTACTTCTAATACTATATCTTTTTTCATATTAATTACCTCTTAACTGTGGATTTAATGCATCTCGTAATGCATTACCAAACATATTAAATGTAATCATCAATACTGAAACAATGATAGTAGGATATATAATTAGCCATAAATTTCCTGCCAATATTTGTGTTTGCCCATCGTTTAAGATAACTCCAATTGATGTACCCGTTAATTCAAACGGTCCAATTTTAAATGTTTGTCCATTACCAATACCAAATCCTAAATATGATAGGTTAACTTCTAAGAAAATAACCGCTGGAATACTTAAGATAACTCTTGTAACAATAGTACCTAAAGCATTTGGTAGTATATGTTTAAATATAATTCTTGCATCTGAGGCACCTAGTGTACGGGCAGCTAGAACATATTCTCTACCTTTATATCGGTAGAATTGCATTCTTGTAATACCTGCTGCACCAATCCAACCATCATACACCATGAAGATATACAATGCTAAGAAACCGGGTCCGATTATGATTGTTATGATTGAAATCATTGTAATTTGTGGGAAACTTCCCCAAATATCTTTAAATCTTTCCATTAAGATGTCGACTTGCCCACCATAATATCCAGAAATTGATCCCCATATAACTCCTAAGAAGATGTTAGTTAAAGCAGCTAAGAACCCTAATAATAAAGATGTTCTAAGTCCTAGCCATATTAGACTAAATAAGTCTTTTCCACCAACATCAGTACCAAACAAGAAGTAAGGAATTTCGTCATATCCTAGAGCGTATTTTCCGTCTAACGATACATCGTATGTTCTAAATACTTGTTCAACACCATCAATTGTTTTAATTGATTCAGAATAATTTGTTACTTTTATTATTGGATAACCTTCACCAAATGTCCATGCTTTTGGATTGGTTGTATTTACTTTTATTGATTCAGCCATTCCTTCATTTTCTGAAAGAATTCTTTCGTACTCTACTCCACCAATTCTTCCGTCTTTGTCATCAAATAGAGCTGAATATTTATCATAAACAAAGCTTGCAACTAATCTTTGAGCATTTAATCTTGTATATGTTCCATTTTCAGTAGCGCTGTCTAATGATAATTGTGAGAAAAACGCTAATTTATATCCAGTATATTCTTTAATTTTTACTGCATCAGCATCTCCTGATGTAGTGTAAATTGAATTTAATGATAAAAGATTTGATGACCCTGTAGAAGGTGAGTCTAGCACATATCTAAACGCTAGCACTCCATACCCTGATCTCTCAAGTAAAATCTTATTAATACCATCTTCATCTACTGTACCAAGAAGATCCATAAATCTTGTGTCACCCCAAGTAACTGTTAAGTCACCTACAGTGTGTGCTACAACGATGCGTTCTGATGTTTCTTCAGTCTCAACATCAACCTTTGTTTCTGTAATAGTTGCACTAGATTTTACTAAATAAACTTCTAGTGTTCCTCGAGAAATACTATTCACATCAACATAGATGCTCTGCCCTGCACCAACTGAAACTAATTCTTTTGTAGCAATTGCTGACGATGTTTTTCCCGTAGCAACTTTCATTTCAACAGTTCCCCCAACAAAAGAAGGATCAACGAAAGTACCAACTTGAACTTCATTTTTCAGAGTAGACATATCAATATAGTCTATATTAAATCCTTCAGTAGGATATCCAAGTCCTGTTTGATCAGATATCGTATCCATATCAACTGAAACATTTTTATAAAACTTTGAACCATCCAAAATCCCTAGATTCTCAACAATTGGAATTCTTGGAGGTAATAATCTTAACGAAGCATTTACTTCAGTATATAAAGGTTTCGGCGTTAAGATTGGAACTATAATTGACATGATAATCAAAAATAGCAATGTAAATGATGCAATAACATTATATTTATTTTTACCGAATCTAAGCATTGCATCTTGGAAGTATGTTAACTGTTTCGTTTTTAAATCTTTGTCTCTTAGTACTTCTTCATCAGCGTTAACTAATTTGAAATATTCTTTAGGATAGTTTTTCATCATTTTTTCGACCCCATTCTGATTTGTGGATCAATAAATCCATAAGTCAAATCTACTAATAAGACTGTAACGAGTGAGATACTACTGTAAAAAGCACTTGAACTCATTATTACATTATAATCATAAGCACTTCTAGTTAGTGCTCTAAGTGTTACTAGTCCAACACCTGGTATTGCATATACTCTTTCCATGATAAACGAACCACCCATAAGTCCTGCAAAAGAACCAATTATTATTGGTATCATTGGAACTAATGAGTTACGAATAGCATGTCTTAATACTGCTTGTTTGTGGCTTAATCCTTTTGTTTTAGCAAGTAATACAAATTCACTTGTTAATACTTCAGATAGTTCAGCTCTTAGCATTCTGGTAAACCCTGCAACTGCAGGTAATCCAGATGCAACAACTGGAATAACAAATCCCTTTGCAATATCCCAATTAGATTCTTTTTCAAGTAATGGGAATAAGGAAGGCAAGAGTCCATCCATCTGATAACTAAATAATATAATTAATAATAAGATAAACACTAATGCCGGTAGTGATAAGAAGAACATAATGAATATCTGCATAAAGTTATCAACAAATGTATCTTTCTTTAATGCCGCCAAAATTCCAAAGAAGAATCCTAGAGGTATATAGAACACTAAAATCAATAAGTTTAATGAAAGCGTCAATGGAATTCTTTCAGCAATGATGCTAAATGCTGGGGTGTTTGCTCTAATTCTAGTTGAAAGTCCCCAATTCCAATCTGTTAACACATTTTTTGCCCAGTGAAAATATTGCTCAATTACTGGAACACGATAAAAAACCTTAATTATTGTAGAATCCTGAATTGGATTTACAAGAAATACGGTCTTGTTAATTTTGTCTGCGTATTCTACTCTGATTCGCGCTATTTCTTCCATATCGTCTGGATTGTTAACTGAGTAGAACTCACTTAAGTAATACCCATCCGATACTTGATGTGATAGCCAAACATCTTTGTCCTCTGTTTTTGCAGGCGGATACTCTGGTGCTAATTTCAACAATGCAAAAGTAATTGTTAGTGTTGAAAAAAGAATTACGAATATCCATATAACCCTTTGAATAATATAATTTCTCATGACCTCATCCTCGCTTATTTTTTTCTAATTTCATCTTTTTTAATTATACTACAAATCATATGCATTTTCAATAAAAATGTCATAAAGTTTTGTTATAAAATCATGTATTGTTTTTATATATAATTTATATAAAAAGCATAGCTGTTACATCTATTTTACCATACTTTTGGTCACCAAAAAATGTTATGCGTTTTGATTTGCCATTCTAAGATGTAATAAAAAAAAGGGGGTTATGAAACCCCCTTAAATTTTTAATGAATTTTGTTAATTTTTATAGCCAAGCATAACCAACATAGTAATCACCTATGTGTAATACTACATAAGCATCATTCCAACCGAAGTCTGTTGCCCAAAGTTCAGCGAATTCAACAGGAGCTCCTACATAAGCTGCCCATTCAGCAACTGTTGTATTTGTTGTACCTAATCCAATTAGGTATGCATTTGCTGCAGCTCCAGCATCGTCTAGTATTGTTGTACTTACTAGTTCATAACCAGAATGTGATTCAATAGCAGTTTTAGCGTCAGTTGCTAAAGCAAACTGTTCAACTAATTCAAATCCGCCTTCAATTTCAGAAACAACGAATAATAAATCAGCACCTTCTGCTGGTACAACTATCATAGCATATGCTGCATCGAATCCTTCAGCAGCAACAAGTTCTGCAACAGATTGTCCTGCGATATATCCATATAAGTCAGATCCGTCTGTTGTACTTTCAACAGTTGATCCAGCCATATCTGTATATGCTGCAATAAGTCCGTCTAAGTTATCAAATACTGTTTGTAATTCTCCATTTAATACATATTCTTTACCATTAAGAGCGGCAACTAATGCATTATATGACCAATATTCACTAACTGTGTCACCAGCTAAATTGTTATAAGTTACAGGGATTACAACACTGTGAGTGTCAATTCCCCAACTCATTGTAAATCCTGATAAGTTGTTATCATTGTATACGTCTAAGAATGAAGGCGCATCCATTAATGATCCTGAGATTCCCCCAATACCCATATCGCAGTTCGCGATAATTTGGAAATTGTAATAGTTTGTTGGGAATTCAACATCTGAAACAACGATATCGATGTTTACAAAGTTAACGTCATCTACTAATAATGTTTCATATTGTTGTACAAGTTCAGCTACCATGTTTTGTGCACCAGTGTTTCCACTTGAAGCATAAATTAAACCTAATTCAATTGTAGTATAATTATCAACTGTACCAGCTACATAATAACCATCTCTTATACCTTTATCTACTGCTGATTTGAAATAAGCAACAGCAGCATCAGGAACGAATCCATAAGTTCCAGCACCGAAAGTATCAAGAGTTAAAGCACCATCAACAGTACCACGAACAGACATTCCGCTTTCAGCATCTAAGAAATATGTACTAGCGAAATATGTAAATGCTGGTAAATATGTTTTTACTACGTTTATAGCAGCTTCATATCTATCAAATCCAAAGTATAACGCTTGTCTCATTTCTTTATATTGTAATATTGGTTCAGGAACAAAATCGTCTGCTAATCCAAATTCTGGATATTGCGCGATGTAAGCATCTCTATTTGCTTCAGTACCAAATGAGTTAATGTTTAATCTCCATGTAGTTGCAGCAGGAGAAACTTTTACTCTTGGGTCAGAAATGAATTCATCAATTCTTGCAGATGGTATAGTAGATGAATCTAATCTACCAGCTAAGAATTCTTCAAATCTTTGTTCATCAGTTTCGATGTATCTAAATTGTTGACCTGTCCAATTGTGTAATTCTGCGTGTGGGTAATTGTCATTTTTAACGAAGTCTAATAATTGTCCACTTGTCCATGTATCGAACACATAAATACCACTTGAAGCAACTGTTTCAGGAGATAATCCATAACCTTCAACACCTAAATCCATGTATAATTCTTCACAGATTGCAGTCCAAGATCCAGCTAATTGATATTTAATATCGAACATAGTTTTGTCAGTGTTATATGTTAATTGAATTTTACCATCAACATTTTTCATTCCAACTTCTTCCCAAGTTGCAGTTCCGGCAAGATATTCAGCAGCATTTTTGATACCACTAGAGATGAAATCTCCACCACCAGATAACGTTCTAAACCATGCTTGATCCATACCATATTGCCATGTCCATAGGTAATCATCAGCATCGATAACTTCGAATCCAGCAGCAAATCCTGAAGTGTCAGTATCTGGATGGAATGTCCATTCAAGACCAGTTTCTAATTCAATTTCCCAAACTCTTGAATATACTTTTCCATTTATTGTTTCTGGATCAACAGGAACTGGGTCTCCAGTAGCTTGTTCACCATTAATTTCATAACCTGTTTTTGAAGCGTCAAAATAGAATTTGTAAAGACTTCCTGTGAATAAATCGATGAAATCTGAAGAATTTGAATCATCAGCAGTCCAAGGATTTAAAGAAGTAGGGTCTGTAGTAAATGATGCACGCCAAGTTTTTTCTCCAACTTCACCATATGTATCTCCATACATTAATACAGTTGAGTCATCAGCAGTGAAATCTGAGAATTCAACACCGAATCCCATAACACCATTAAAATCTTCACTAAATAGAGAAACTCTATCAGCATACATAACGCGTGATGCACCAGTATAAAGTGGAACACCTGCATATACGTTTTCTAATAAATAGTTTTCAAGAGCAGAAAAGATTCTACCTTTATTTTCTATTGTTAATTTTGATAAGTCAACACCACTTGGGTAGTTAGCCATATCATCTTCAGAAAGTTCAGGAGCTACAACGTTTACAGTAACAGTTAAATAACCAACATGTCCTTCGTTGTCTTCAACTTCGAAATCTACTCCATAAACACCAGTTTGGTCAAATGTACCAACAGAAGTTTGAACAACTCTACTTGTTAAATCTCCATCTTGGATATCAAATGATTTGATAACTGGAACTAAAGTTTCATAAATACTTATAGTATATTCTTTTATACCATAAAGTATAGGTAACTCAAATACAGCTAATTCATCTAATAAATCTTGAATTTGTTGATTAGATTCATCTAATGAAGCTTGTAAGTCAGCTAAATTTTGATTTGATTCATCAAGTGCAAGCTGAAATTGATCAGCAACTGCAGTTAATTGTGCACCAAATGCAACAGTAACCTCAGATAATTGCCCAGATAATGCATCAATTGAAGTAGATAGTAGCAATTGAGCTGCATCTAAATCTTCTTGTAATGCTGTAATATCTGCATCTAATTCTGTGTTACCTGTTTTAGCAGCTTC
>CAZFEG010000045.1:0-7192 GCA_964517565.1 uncultured Methanosarcinales archaeon | reverse complement strand
CTCACGAAGGAATTATAGAATACTTCGAGAAAAACACATACTTTGGCCTAAATAAAGAACACGTAATTTTATTTCCTCAAAGAGTTCTACCCGCAGTAGACACAAACGGAAAACTACTCTTAAAATCTAAGCATAGTTTATTCTGGAGTCCAGATGGAACAGGAGGATTCTTTGATGCACTTGAAGATCATAAAATTATTTCTAGAATGCAAGATAAAAAAATACAAACGCTTGTTTGTATTAATGTTGACAATCCTTTAGTTAATCTACTTGATGAAAAATATATAGGATATCACTTACTCAATAAGGCACTCATGAGCAATAAAGTCGTTGAGAAAACAATACCTGAAGAACGAGTAGGGCTTCTTATAAAAAATATGAACAACAAAGAACGAATAGAAATTCTTGAATACACACACCTCACTGACGAAGATGCAAATAAACGATCAGAAGAAGGAAACCTCCTGTACGACGCAGGAAATATTGCAAATTATATGTTTAATGTTTCATTCATAGAAGAAGTTCAAGAGAAGCGACTCGTACATTACAAACCAGCACATAAGAAATTTAACTATATGGACGCAACAGGAACGATTGTTAAACCAGAAAATGAGAATGGATACAAATTTGAAAGTTTCGTATTTGATTGCATGCCTGAATGCGAAACAGCAATGACATACATGGTCTTACGAGAAGAAGAATTTGCACCAATAAAAAATGCGGAAGGAGTTGACAGTCCAGAAACATCAATAGAACTACAAACAAACCTTGCGAAGAGATGGATGCGCGCTGCAGGACTAGATAAAAAACTTATTGAAAAGATAGAACTAGCAGAAATATCGCCATTGTTTGCAAACTCTCAAAAAGAATTCACTCAAAAAATAAAAATTGATAAATATTTCTATGAAGAAATAATTAAAGAAGAAACAGACATCTATTTTGGGGATGAAACAGGACACGAATAAAATGATTACAATAATAACAGTTGGAAAAATTAAAGATGAAAACCTTCACGCATTAAGTCAAAACTATTTAACACGAACTCATCGACTGAAATTTCCACAAGTAAAACTCATTCTCTGGAAAGACATGGGAGAGAGAAAACTTACAGAAAAAATTCAAGATTACAAAAGAAAACATAGCTCAAGACAAATCATTCTACTTGACGAAGCAGGAAAGACACATACAACACAAGAGTTTCTCTATTATGTTGAAGCCCACGAAGAAGACACAACAATTTTCATTGCAGGGGCATTCGGCTTTTCTCAAACAATCAAAGAAGAATGTAAAGAACACCTCTCACTTTCTAAACTCACATTCCCTCATGAAATAGCACTTGTTCTTTTACTCGAACAATTATACAGAATTGGATCGCTTAAGGCAGGATTGCCTTATCACAAAGAGTAACAGTAGAATTAGTGGTTGTTATACATACGATCAATACTTCAAAAGAAAAAATAAAAAAATACCTAGTCCTTAGACCAAGCAAGTTAGGAGTCTGAGTTAAAAGACCGGTTAAATTTTCATACATATTTATTTCCTCCAAGAAATTTTATATAATTATAATACTAATTTATTTAAATATGAATATATAAATCCATTGCTAAATAAATACGTTTTTAAAGTCTCAAACCATACAAGCAATCATGAGACTACCAATACAACTTCAAGGACTAGTTTTTCATAGAACTGATGAACAAATCGAATTTCTTTTTCTAAAACGAAATGAAAAGAGAGGAGGATTCTGGCAAGGAATAACCGGAGGTCTTGAAGAAGGTGAAACAAAAAAAGAAGGAGTATTACGAGAACTAAATGAAGAAACAGGAATAAAAAAAATAAAAAAAATAACTGAAACTGACTTGATGTATCAGTTCATGAATGATTCAAATCAATGGTTAACAGAATATGTTTTCATCATCGAACTCGCAGAAAAAATAAATCCTGAAATTAGCGATGAACATACAGAATACAAATGGGCTTCAGTAGAAGAAGGAATAAAATTATTTAAATGGGAAGATAATAAAGACTCACTAAAAAAAGTACACACACTCATTACAAAAGAAAAAAGATAAAAAACTAATTATCCATTTGATTATACAAGTCAATTACTGTTTCTGCAAAATCATGAGTAATATAATCTCCAACACGACAATTCTTCAAAGTAGACCATTGATCCTTACTTACAGGTTGAATGCCCAAATTTGAGAATTCGCTTTTTGCATCATGTGACGCCAAAAAATGAATTTTACGAAGAAGATCATTGCCTAAAGAACTAAGACTTGAAACTTTTTCAACGAGATTCTTAAAACCACTAGACGAAATATATTTTGCACAACGATGAGTTGTTTCATAAGCATCACCAGTAATAGAATCTTTTGAAGCAACTAATTGATTTGCGTCATTGACTTCCCCATCAAGAATCCATGTTTGAGTTCTAATACGGAATGAATCAGATTTAAAATTATATCGTCCCTTTTCTTCTTTCATCAAATTCCCATATATTGAAACTGTATGATCAATAATTTCTGCAGTATAAGAATCAGCAATACTTTCTAATTCTTCTTTCACAGAGTCATAACCAGCAAAATCTTCTTTTTCATCAGGTAAAAGAAAAGTTCTACTAAAGTTAAGAAATATCTGACTTCTCACAAGAGGAGATTTATTTATTGCAGAGACTGTTTCTTGATTTTTTATATCAACATCACCAAGTTCACTAAGATCAGCCAATCCTTCAAACAAAGGTTTGCTATTATAGGAATACATCTCGGCCAATTCATCAATACGTTTCTTAGAGATATAACCTTTTTTTGTATCCCTATCAAGAATTTGACGTTGCGTTTCTAACTCACCAATTTTTTTACCAGAGATATGTGATTTTACATCAAACCAACGAGTGAGTACATCATCAAGAGACACCCCGTATTCTTGTAAAAAATATTCATTAGGAACAAACTGCCCATTACGATCATTCTTAAAATAATCCTTATAATAACTTACTAATTCTCCTGAAGAATCTTCCTCTAAGGTGCGAGGAGCGCCCTTCTTTAGAAGAGTAATGCCCAAGTGACTTAGCTTTCTCTCAATAACTACAAGTTGATTCGCATAAGCTCTGAACGAAGAAATACTATTACTAGCCATAAACTTCTCACTATCATCTTGAGACGCAAATAAAGAATATTGAACATCCATAAGAAGACGAAGTTCATGTTGATTAAGAATTGCTGTAAACATATAATTTTTAAAATCAGAACGAAGTGGAACAGACTTAACACCATCGAGTTTCCAAGAATCATTTTCTCTGAATAAGAAACGCGTATGTGCAAGCGCATTAAGATAATCATATTCAAAGGCATTAGAGGATTGTAAAACCTTATCTCCCAAATCAAAACGAATATCTTGAATACCAAGGTTTTCAAACCTGCCAGCATTAAGCAAAGTTGTTGTTTTTGAAGAAATAACATCTGCAACTTTCGCAGCGTTTGGTCTGAGAAGATCTGCCTCTTCAAAATACGAATCAGGAAGAGCGTTAATTATTTTAAGATCATCAATGTAATGACCAAGAACTTTTTCAGTATTAATAGGAGTCATCATTGCTTTATATGAACGCACAAGATTAAACTTGAAAATGTACTCATCATGAGGAATTTGAATATTTGGATCAAGAAGATCAACCGCATAAGACTTAATTGTTTTGTCAACTGAATCATCATTAACAATTGAGGTGAGTAAAGTGCCTCGGGAAGAAAACAAAGTAGCAAAGTCACCATTCACATACATATCTTGATTGAGAATAAGAGTTCCCATTAATTTCATAGCATCATCAACAACAGTGTTGAAATCAGTGAGTGTTTGAACTTTCTGACGTTCATAAATACTTTGAATATCAGTTAAATTTTTTAGACCATTCTTAATTTCTTCAACGGATTTTGCATACTCTCTACGTGTTTGTTCTTCAAGAGATTTTTGCTGTTTTTCACGTTGATCTTTATTTTGTATAAGAGGTTCAATTTGTGTGAAACCAAAAATATTATTTAATTTATTATATGCCTGAAAACCAATAATAACAGATTCCGAAGGGTTCTTTTGAGAAGTTAAATATATTGCTCCATGAACTAAGCTTTTTGAACGTTCAGTTTTGGCAATAGGAACGTGGACTTTTCTTTTATTTGTAGACCGCTTTTTATCAATTTGAGGAGTTCTATTAAAGTCAACTTTTTTAAGACGCAAATTAGGAAAAGCATCGAAAGGATTAAATGAGCCACCAAGAGTTAGTAAGGATTCAAGATAACCAGTGTCACCACGAGCACCAATATGAGATGTTATAAGCTTAAGAACATCGACTTGCTTATTTTTAGGTGCTGCTTCAAGCATCTTAGTATATATTTCTGGAATCATAATAGCCTCAAAAGAGAGAAAGGAATCACCGTATAAATATCTTACTCCCTCATATACAGATAGGGAGCCTTGCTTTATAATGTGTGTAGTAGCTTTTGCAACTGCGCAGAAGACTTAGTAGAAATGTCCTTTATAAACTCACTCTTTGAAGAGAGACCTTTAGTCATATACATGAGATTCATATCTCGCAATTCTCTACGAAGAGAAAATTCTTCTGTTAGGCTCATAAATTCAGCAAGTACAGTGCGTTTTTCAGACCCAATAACCGTTTTTCCAGACTCGATAATCTTATGATGAGGATCTTTGTAAAATGGATTATAAGGCCCAAGAATAGTTTTTTGAGAAGCCTTAATTTGTTCAAAAATAAGAGGATTTGAAAGTGCTGCACGGCCAACCATAAGACCCTTACAATGAGGCGCAAGTTCTTGAGTTACTTCAAAAGAATCAATATCACCATTGAAAATGAGTTCCATATTAGGAAACAAATCTTGTAAAGAAAACAATTCTTCATGCATGGCAGGCTTGGTATAATTATACCTTAAGGTTCGCGCATGAACATAAACTTTTTTTATTCCTGCATCCCTTAAGAGACCAAGATATTCTTTTATCTTAATTTCATCAGGCGCAGTTCCTAAACGGAGTTTAACACTAGGAATAATCTCATGCTCAGCACAAGAAAGTACAAGTTGCCTACTCACCTCAGAAAGAATATCAAGATCTGAAAGGATACCGCCACAAGTTTTTCTTTTTTGCATAGATGACTGCGGACAGCCCATATTGATATTTATTTCCACAGGCGTCTTAAATTCCTCAATAAGTAAAGAGACACCTTTCTCAACATCAGCAGTATTACTCACACCAATCTGAAAGATTGTTTTTGGAAGATCGCCGTCAATGACGCGTAATTTTTCTTTGATAACTTCATGACCCCACCTATCAACCTGTAAAAGTTCAGAGAAAACAAAATCTGCATCGTGCAAAAGCAAGAGATGTCGAAAAACAGGATTGCCAAGAGCATTAATTGGTGCAAAATATAAAGGTAACATATTGATTGTTAATGGGAAGAGGTATAAATAAGTTTCTTAAAGAAAATGAAAAGATAAAAAATATGAGTAGAAAAATGGTTAGTATAGATTAAATATACACATAATCCTTATTCTTCGTTCTGACACCATCAATAATAAGATAATTCCAGAGAAAACCTTTATGCTTTCTAACAGCAACAGCAAAACCGGCTTGACGAAATAATTCTTTAAGTTTCACAGGATCATCAACTATTTCTTTATTAGGAATTATTTTATACAAATCAACATAATCAAAGAAATGAATACGACTATGTTCAGGCATTAACTGAGCAAGATGTTTAAGATACGTTTTTGCGTCATGAAGACTACTAATTAAACCAAAACTAAAGACTTCATCAACCAATAATACATCTGGATGAATACGTGAAGTTAAATACTCATCATGCATAACAATAATTTCATGAGTATGCTTTCTAAGACGCTTAGCAATCATATTCTTTAACGAGAGAGATTGTTCAATAATTATTTGACGTTGAGGATTACGCTTAGCAATTTCTTTACTCAACAAACCACTACTAGCACCAAGCTCAAGAACAATTTTATTCTCAACTGAAGCGTTTGCAAGAAGTTTCTTACGAACGGACCTAGGTAAAAATGCACTTTCAAAAAACCAGAGTAAAGGCGCAACCTGATTTTGAAAACGAATAGTTGCATGAGAATCATAGAAGAATATCAACATGAGATAAAGAGGAACAGCAACAAGAATGAATGTACCAATAACCTTTAACAAATGAAGTGCACCCATAACTTGAGTACTCCACATAACAATAAGAGATAAAGTTATGAGAATTAAAATGATAGGACCGACAAAACCACCAGGCGCCCTGTAAGGACGCTCTGCATGCTTATACTTTCTTCGAATAACAAGCATGGAAACAACAACCATCACATACAAAAACAGAACCAAAGGAACAAGTAAATGTAGGAGAGACTCATAATCTCCAGCACCAACAAAAATAAGGATACTCGTAATAATTGTTTGAAAAATAATTGCTTTGTAAGGAGTTTTTGTTTTAGAATGCATTTTAGCAAGTTGCGTGATAAAAAGTTTATCTTTTGCAAGAGCAACAATAAGATTAGGAGCAGCAACAACCCAACCTGCAACACTTCCAATAATCGCTAGGAAAACAAGAATGCTGTAGAAAGGAACAGCAGCAGCGCCGTAAATTGCTCCAGCAAGATCTGCTAAAGGAGTAATGCTTGCACCAAGATCAGACCAACCAAGAATAGAAATTGAAGAAACAACAAAAAGCAAAGAAATAATTGCAATACTAACTGTTGCAATAATCATTACTTTTGGCATGACTTTTTTAGGATTTTTTACTTGCCCTGCTAAAAACGTTGCGGTTTCCCAACCAAAGAACGTTTCTGCAATAAAAAAAATGGTAACAGCTAAAAGTGAGAGACCGCCTAGCATCCCACCTGTTGAAGCAAAGTCTAATGAAACAACTGCAGGATGAGACATCCAGTCAGTAAAGTTAGAAGGATTAAAAGAAAGAAGACCAGGAATGATAATTCCCAAAACAGAAGTTAGTGTAATCCCTGCAAAAGTAATAAGCATAATCGCGCCAGTTTTAAGACCACGAAAAGCCATGAAATTAAACAATACTATGAAAAGAATACTCGCACCAATAAGAACAGAACTTGGAAGAATAGGACCAACATATTTTATTGCACCAACAATAAGCATAGCAATAGTAATGTATGCAGCA
>CAZFEG010000044.1:0-7537 GCA_964517565.1 uncultured Methanosarcinales archaeon | reverse complement strand
AGCTGCTCCTTTAGAAGGTGAATCCCCTTTAACTATTGGTTTGCATAATTTAAATTTTTATGCACGAGTAAGTCCTGTTCATGAATATTCTGAGGCTTATGTTTTACGAGAGCCGCTTTTGAAATTGCAGCGAATGATGAATTCTTTAGTTCAAGTACTCTTACCTCGTTCTTTTGGTGATAGTCAAAATTCATTAAAGATTAAGCAGCGAGCTTTAGGTATTGAAGTCTGCAGAACAAAAGATCGGAAATATGTTGTAGCTCTTGGTTATTTTTCTCGAAAATCATAAAAATTATTTTTTATTCTATTTTATTATAGAAATATACTACTCCTATGACAAAGATGCTTCCACCAGCAATAATCCATTTTAAGGGGAAAAAATCAAGCAAAGGCCCCGAAATCAAAACAACAATTGAAGCTGACAGCATATGAAACATACTCCTAATAGATATAACTGTAGCACGAATATTGTCTTTAATATGTTTATGAAGAAAATTCTCCTTAATGGGTCTTGTAAACCTATCTGTTCCTGCAAATATAATATAAGGTATTAATACATACCAGAAAAAACCTGGTTTTAATAATAAAACTGATAAGAGAACTATAGCATCAATAATTTCAGTAATCATTAAAATATATTTTACTTTGATGTGTGTGAATCTTCTTACTAAAAATGGAACTCCAATAACAGCTAATGCAACTAAAGAATATACATAACCTAAATAATGAACTGGAGCACCAAGTTCTACCATGAAGGGTTCCCAAGCAGTATCCCCTAAACCGATTAGCATAACAAAAAAACCTGCAATAATAAAATAATAAATCTCTTTTGTTTTTTTAACAAAAGCAAATCCTTTTTTTGCTAATTTAAAATTGTTTAAAATCGTTTTCTTTACAGAAACCTTTTTTGGTTTGTAATATTCTGGGATATTTGATAAGAGTATGCCTGTGAGGATCATGCCGCAACCAAAAACAAGCCATAAACCCGTATAAGAAAAGTATCTAATAATCACCGATCCAATAAGTGGCGCAATGATCGCTCCCAACAAAAAAATACTTTGAAGTTTAATGAAGTATTCTTGCTGAAGATTTGGTTTTTTCTTCTTTTTTAAGTTATCAACAACCCATGAAGAAGACGCTCCTGATTCAAAAGTCGTAGTGACTCCAAGTAAACTCCAAATAATAAGAATCGACCAAAAGTCTTTTGCAACAAACGCCATAATAATTAATAAAGTTCCTTAAGAAAACCAAGATATGAGGGTTGAACCCTTTCTACTATAACCATCTGCAAAAGTACCTGTAGGAATTTCAAATA
This sequence comes from uncultured Methanosarcinales archaeon, assembly GCA_964517565.1. GTDB lineage: Archaea > Nanobdellota > Nanobdellia > Woesearchaeales > SKGA01 > SKGA01. Next base: position 6,222 of record CAZFEG010000044.1, on the reverse strand, counting down.
AAAAAATTATTACTCCAAATACTGCTAAAATAATAGAAATTTCAGTGAATGATAAATCCATATCTCTAAAAAAAATTATGAGAAACGGAATCATAATTGCAGTCGCAACCTGAACAAAATGTGCAATATAGAACCCACCTAAATGTTTCCATTCATCCTTTTTGAAAATTGCCATATTCGCTGTTTATTGTTTTTTAACTATTTCTTTTGTTGAGCTTGCCAAAGCTTTTTGAAATGCCCATCTTTTTTCTTTACTAATTGAGAAAACGAACCTTGTTCAACAAGTCTTCCTTTACTAAAAAAAAGAAGTTCATCAACATGACGAAGTGTTGAAAGGCGATGAGCAATGATAAACATAGTTTTCTTTTGTAGTTTTTTTTCAAGTGCATCTTGAATTTTTTGTTCAGTTTCACCGTCTAAAGCACTTGTTGCTTCGTCAAGAATAATTATTGGTGTATCTTTGTAAATAGCGCGTGCAATACCAACTCGTTGGCGTTCTCCGCCAGAAAGTTTGTATCCTTTTTCACCAATTAAAGTCTCAACACTGTCAGGTAATTTTTTAAGAACAGGTCTTAGTTGAGCAATATCAATTGCTTTTTCAAACTGCTCTTTCTTGAATGTTTTCATCAAAGTAATGTTTTCTTTGAAGCTTAGGTTGAAGAGCTCTGGCTCTTGTAAAATAATTGAAATATTATCAGTTATTTCTTCGTAATCAATATCATAAAACGATTGTTTGCCAATGTTTATTGATCCTTTACTAATTGGATAGATTCCCATGAATAACTTTGCAATAGTTGACTTACCACTGCCTGAATGCCCAACAATACCAATTTTTTTAGTATGTTCAACTTCTAGGTTAAATTCTTCTATCTTGAAGGGTTTTCCTTTCGCATCTTTGTAACTGAAAGTTATATTATTTAGACGCAGTTTGTTCCATTTTTTAGGAAATTTCTTTTTACCAAACCAATTTACTGCAACTTCATCAAATATGGGAATAACTCTTGAGATTGCTGATTTATCTTCGATGAGTTTTATCATTAAACCAGTTATTTGTGCAGTTGATTTTCTTAATTTTTCGAAGTAGGAAAAATATACTAATATGAGTCCTGCTGTGATTGCACCTTTGATGAATGAATGACCAACAAGAATAAGGAAACCACCTAGTGCGAGGCCGTTGATTATTTGAAAATATCTCCACTTGTTTGTTACTTTGGTTCTAATTTTCATCCAATAATCTTTTCTGTGACCTTCTTTTTTCTTAACATGCTCAATCATAGTCTTACTTGCACCAAGACTTTTTACAGAAAGAATATTGCTTGCACTTTCAAAGAAAGTTCCAGTAGCTTTTTCGCTTGCTTTGTTTACATTGTCATTAAGTTTTTCGATACGCTTATTGAACTTTTTTTCGACAAGAAGAAACAAAACCATATATGCTGCAACAAAAATAAGAAATTCCGGACTAAGAATAATAAATGCTGCGAGAACACCTATGAGCATAGCAGCTATGTTAATAACATTATTTGAAAATTGAAACATGAGATCGCCTAATCCTTTTGCTGCATTCTGAATTTTTTGAACTCTATTCCCTGAGTTTTCTTTACTATGCCAATGAATTGAAAATTGCATAAGTTTTTCAAAACTTTTTACTCGTAAATTGTAATCTCCATGAATTGCTATTCCCCAAAGAATTTCTTTACCTTTTAATCTAGCAATTGCAGCAACAATATAGATTGCGAGTGATAGTATGCAATATTTATAGAATATTGTAAGTGGGTCGCCAGCAGTGTAGTTGACAAAGAAATCAACAATTAAACCAATGAGAAATGCAATTATGAGGCTACTGAAACCTCCAACAAAAATAACTGATGTCCAGAAAATAAATTTGAACCGTTCTCCCTTGACTAAAGATAGAAAAAATTTAAATATTTGTAGCCAAGAATGCGTTTTTTCTGTTGTCTCCTCTTCCATGCCTTTTTTGGGGTTTATTATGTTTAAATAGTTTTGTGGCTTTCTTACGCATAATACTTATAAAGAACAGGGTTTTATTCATTATTAGAAGACAACCTTTTCTTTAATTACTTTTTTTATGAGATATATTTAAATACTGTTTGTTTGTTAATGAACATATGTTTAAGTGGTATGGAATTCTAGGAATTGTTTTAATGATCTTTGTTGAACTTAATTTCTTTCTAAAAATTCAACCTTTTGCTACTTATTACTTTATACTTGTTTGGCTTGGATACATTTTATTTCTTGATGCACTTGTATACAAATTATCTCAAACATCTTATATGTATGATCAAAGAAAAAAATTGTTGTGGTTGTTTGTTTTATCTGCGGCAGTTTGGTGGTTGTATGAATTCATTAATATTTATGTGGGAAACTGGACATATAATTCTGCAACGGGATGGGCTGCGCTAGGTGGTGTGCTTAGAAAATCACTTTATTTTTCAACGGTTATTCCTGCAATATTTGAAACAGCAGAATTACTCAAAGCACTTCATATTTTCGACAAGTTTAAACTTAAGCATAAGCATAAAGTTTCAAAAGCAGGAATATACTTAATGATCTCAATAGGTATACTCTCTTTAGTTTTACCAATGCTTTGGCCGAAATATTTTTTTCCACTTGTTTGGTTATGTTTCTTTTTAATACTTGATCCAATAAATTATTTACACGGTGAACCTAATTTAATCAAACATCTTTATGATAGAAACTTAAGCATACCTTTGCTGGTTACTGTCTCGGGACTTATTTGTGGGTTCTTTTGGGAATTTTGGAACTTCTTTGCACTGTCTAAGTGGTACTATCATATACCTTACGTTGGTTTTCTAAAAATATTTGAAATGCCTCTTTTAGGGTACTTGGGATATATTCCTTTTGCGTGGAGTCTTTATGCAATATATCATTTCATAAATTCAATGCATAAAAAACATGAGAAAGATATAATTTGATGCTGAATTTCTTTTTATTATTCTTTTTTAACAAAAGGTTTTTAAATGAGTAATTCTTAATTATTTATAGTTGGGGTTAAGGGTTCTCACAGAACCAAAAGCTTTAAATACAATATAGTCTTTCTGAACTATATCTTGCGTAGTATACATCCTACTAGTTGTATCACGTATTTACATGGGGATTAATGTGACAAAACCAAAAAAGATTTTTAATGTTTTTTTCAGAGCGAAGCCTGCGCTAATGATAGTGCATTTACTTCAGAAGAGTGGCGAAGTGTATGCTTCATCTTTAGCAAAACATGTTGACTGCACCTATAGTCATGTTGTAAAAGTTCTTCAAGATATGCAACAAGCAGGTTTAGTAACTTTTGAAAAACGAGGACGACTCAAAGTTCTTATTCTCACAAAAAAAGGTATTGAAGTAGCAACTTTAATTGATAAAGTTATTACAAATTTGTAAACTACTTGAACTTATTTCTTTCTTTTTTTAAATTAGGTTTTTAGATTGCTGAGTATTTTTCTTAATTTTCAAACCTGTTTAGAAGTATTTTTTTGAGTAAATATGACAATTTGGTGGACTTGTGGGTATAATTATAAAATCCCGAATATTTTTTTTCTTGTATCTTTACGAGTAAGTTCTTCTCCAGGCATGATATCGGGTAAGCCTTCAGGTTGGAGTTCCATATTGACATGTGTTAATTCAATAAGATTTTGATAATATTTGAATTTTTCATCAATTTGTTTAGATTGCCATTCGTTATTAGTGCAAGAACTACAGGAGTGCACATCGCAAGAAATTGCGATTAGACCTTTTTGAACCTTTTCAGGATGGAAACATTTGCCTTTTAGATGAAAATCACACATCGTATCATAAACCTCAACTAGTAGTGGTATGTGTATACTAAGACTTATATATATACCTTTGCATTTCTTTTTCCACACCAGTAGTATTCACTCACGAATAGAAATTATTATATACTGTCTTTCAGTTCACAAGACTATCATGAAAATTTGCCATAATTGCTGTTTCATGAATGGTATGGTTGTTTAACTCTAAATCATGAGGCCTAGAAAGCAACAATTATCAAAGTGGCAAATTTTGTGATATTAAAAATTTCGACCTGCAGATGAGGTATTTATTCCTCGAGAAAATCTCTGTTGAATTTTTTTAATATTATTATGGTTAATTACAGTTGAAACTCTTTACTCTTGAACATTGGGGCTTTGAGTTTTAACATAAATGGGTGGTACTATGACAAAATGGGTTTTTGGTTTATTGGTTATTCTTGTCTTACTAGTTAGTGCATGCACGCTAGACACATATTTACCAGAAGATATGGTAAATGTAAATGATACAAATATGACTGATAATGGAACAATAGAATTTGATGATATATTTGAATTTGTTAACGAAACAACAAATGAAACAGCTACAGCTACTAATGAAACAGATGATCTCCTTAACTCTTCGGAAGAAGATTTAGATCTTGATACTTCTCTAGTTCTCATGACTATTACAGTTACAGAAGGAGAAATTGCAAGCCTTGCAAGTCTACAAGCAGAAGATCCTGATGGTGACACTATCTCATTTACCTTCTCAGAACCTTTCAATGAACAAGGTCTCTGGCAAACAAATGATGGCGACGCAGGAAAATATCTTGTAACAGTTAAAGCAAGTGACGGCGTTTTATCAACAACAGAACAAATACAACTAGTTGTACTTGCAACAAATAAAGGCCCAGTTATTGATTGCCCATCAAAATTTGAAGTACACGAAGAAGAACTCATCGACTTACCATGTCTTATTTTTGACAGAGAAGGAGACGAAGTAACCTTTACTGTTTCAGGCTTTATGGATGAACTTACTTATCAAACAAGTTATGGTGACGCTGGTGCTTACGCTGTTGTTATTGCAGCAACTGACGGACAACGAACAACAGTAAAAGAAATAAATCTAAGTATTCTAGAACAAAATCAACTACCAATTGTACAAGCGCTTGAACCAATCACAGTACAAGAAGGAGAAACTGTACGACTAAATGTTATTGCAGAAGATCCAGATGGTGATGAGCTTACAATGACTTACCCATTATTATTTGACTCAAATGGTAATTGGAAAACTGTACGAGGAGACTCTGGTCTTTATGAACTTGAAGCAATAGTAAGTGATGGTGAAGATAGCGTAAGTGTTGAACTAAGTATTGTTGTAGAAAAAATAAATTTCGCACCAACAATTGAAGCAATGGAGTCAATTGAAGTTAACGAAGGAGAAACAATTACTTTAGAAATAGAAGCAAACGACGAAGATGGCGACGAACTAGAAATTGTTATTAGTGGTTTCATGAATGAAAATACATATGAAACAGCATATAACGATGAAGGAGATCACTGGGTACTTATCACAGTGAGTGATGCAACGCATTCTGTAGAAGAAAATGTAAGCATTACAGTTAATAACGTCAATAGACCACCGGTCTTTGTACTTAACTAATTGGAGGTATGTGAAAATGAAAATTATACCAATTTTAATAATGCTTGTTTTACTAGTTATAGTAACATTACTTGTTGGTTGTGGCCAAGCAGTTCCTCAAGAACCTGCTGCACATCCTGCACAAGTAGTGCCTATGCCTCAAGCACCAGAACCTATTCAACAAACAGTAGCAGAAACTGACCTTTACATTATTGACGGAGACTTTTCACCTGCAGTTATTGCAGTTAAAGAAGGTCAACTCGTTCGAATTGTTATTGGTAAGGCTCGAACAATAACTGTTAATGGTGAAGATAAAGAAGTTCCATTTGACTTAAGCATTCCTGACTTTGGTGTTGAAACCGAAGCACAAATTGCAGACATGATTGAATTCACAGCTGATAAAGTTGGAGAATTTGGATACTTCTGTATGGATTGTTCACCTCAAATCGCAGGAACAATTATCGTTGAATAAAACTTTTTTCTTTTTTTTCTTTTTTTTGATGTTTATTTTTTTGAAATTTTCCAGAGTAGCTCTGCGTATATTTTGAAAGAATTCGCAACTTCTTGATTTATGATAACGACTGAAAAAGATTTTCCTTATTCTTTTCACTAGACATCCTTTCGTGAACTATTTAAATGTCTTTTATGACTATTTTATACTAAAAAATTTCAACAGAGATTCACTAAAGAATTCAAAGAATTCTTGGTGTGCCAGAAGCTACGCTTCTTAGCATTTTCTAGTTGGGTTTCTTGGAACGCTAGTGAGCGTTCTAAGACTTAGAAACATCAAAATACTCA
>CAZFEG010000043.1:0-7742 GCA_964517565.1 uncultured Methanosarcinales archaeon | reverse complement strand
GAAGCGTAGCTTCTGGCACACCAAGAATTCTTTGAATTCTTTAGTGAATCTCTGTTGAAATTTTTTAGTATAAAATCTGATTCTTGAGGCTTCGTTTGACGGTACGTTTTTATCGAAAAGTTTAAATACTACATAAAATGTACTACTTAGTACATAAAATGAATAAACTATTCGGTAAGGGAAAAGAAAAGATTTTGAAGTACTTTTACAACCACAAATTAAAAGAGAGCTATTTTAGTGAAATACTAAAAGAAACAAAACTCACACCTAACACCACGCTAAAACATTTAGAAACATTAAGGGAGCTACAGATTATTGATTCGACAAAGAAAATAGCAAATACATTCTATAGACTAAATGTATCTAATCCTTTAGTTTACTCTGTGCTCTCTTGTTTTGACTTTGAACGGTTTAATACATTACCAACTGAGAGAAAAAAAGCAATCCTTGCTTTTTTAGATCAACTTTTAGTGAAACCCTTAATTGTCGTGCTTTTTGGTTCGACAGCAAAAGGAACCTACACTAAAGAGAGTGATGTTGATCTATTGATTGTTTATAACAAAAAAGAGATGAACAATAATAAACTCAAAGAAGATATTGAAGCAATAACAGGAATACTAATTCAAACAATAATTATTGAGTTAGACTATTTTGAAGAGCAAATATTAAAGGAAGATGATAAAGTTATTACTCATGCAATAAAAACAGGTTATCCAATTCAAGGATTTGAACAATTTTACAAGAGGTTATTACAATGAAAAGAGAAATTTGGGACATTTGGATGGAAAACAAAGAACGAAGAAAAAAAGATTTACAAAAAGCTCTTACAACAAAAAAAGTAAAGAAAGAAACAGAACTACATATTTTAGTTGAAGGACATATTGAGAAAGCAAATCACAACCTTAAATTCGTCAAACAAACACTAAAACTAGAAGAATTCAATGACTGGGCAATAGTCAGTGCATACTACGCAATCTACCACGCTTCGCTAGCACTCTGCGCGCTCAAAGGATATTCAACAAAAGACCACTTGGCAACACTATTAATACTCATTAACGAGTTTTATGAGAAGGGATTAAGCAAGGAAGAAATAAAAACTCTTGGAACGACAACTATTGAGAAAGAAGAAGTACTTTATTACGTACAAGCAAAACAAAAAAGAACGAAAGCAAGCTACTCAACACAAAAAATATTCGATAAAACAGAAGCAGAAAACACCAGAGAAAAAGCAATAGATTTCGTGAACAAAGCAAAAGAAATAATAGACAAAAACTAAACAAATTATATTCCTTTTGCTTCTTTTTATCATAAAAATTCGTCATACCAGAAAACTAGCATACCGAAAATGGCATAAATAAATAATTGTTGTACCACACTACGCTTTGGCATAAACACAGTGAATGGTGTACCGACAATTTCATCGTTAAGTATTTTTTAGTATAAAAATGAAAAAAGATGAAGTTGTACAAGCAAGAATAGAAACAAGATATCCAACATATAACCACAAAGCACATCACGAAGAAGTTTTAGAATGAAAGAAAAAGAACTTCAAAAAATATTAAGAAACAAAATAATTCTAAAAAACCTTACACTGGACAAAAGCTTGCGAGATATATAAATAATGAATTCTCACAACTAAAGGCATGGAAAATAAATTATCAGTTAAAATAGAGATTAAAGACAGAATCCACAACTTACGTGGAAAACAAGTGATGATAGATAGAGATTTAGCTGAACTTTATGATGTATCCACAAAAAGACTAAATGAACAAGTTAAACGAAATAAAGAAAGATTTCCTGAAGAATTCATGTTTTCATTGTCAAAACAGGAAACAAATGAACTGGTCGCAAAATGCGACCGGTTCGAAAGACTAAAACATTCCACAAGCACAATCAAAGCATTCACAGAACAAGGAGTAGCTATGCTCTCAAGCATCTTAAAAAGCAGAACAGCTATAGAAGTAAGCATACAAATTATGAACAGTTTCGTTGAGATGCGACGATTCTTAAAAACAAATAATAATCTGTTCAAAAGATTAAGCTTCGTCGAACAAAAAGTCATAGAACAAGATAACAGTATAAACAAAATACTGTTTGTGTTAAAAGATCATGAACCTGAAAAAGGAATTTTCTTCGAAGGAGAATTGTTTGATGCACATAAATTTATATCTTCAATTATCAAACAAGCTAAAAAATCAATAATTCTTATAGATAACTTTGTGGATGAAACCACACTAACGATTCTTGACAAAAGAAAACAAGATGTCCAAGCAACGATTTACACTAGAAAAATAGATAAAAAACTTAAACTAGACCTTGAAAAATACAATAAACAATATCCACCAATCCAGATTATAGAATTTAATAAATCACATGATAGATTTCTTATAATTGATAACACAACAACATACCACATCGGAGCATCAATAAAAGACTTAGGAAAGAAATGGTTCGCATTTTCAAAGTTCAATAAAGAAAGCGTGACTATTCTAGAACGAATAAAAATAGATAAAGAACCTACATAGGGACAAATTGTCCCCAGATAGAAATGTACACTAAAACAAACAGAAACTATCTAAAGGAACAAGAAAAAAAGAGACTTACAAAAGAAAGACTTGACTTGTCCGCAAAAATCGGACAACTAAAATTAGTATCTTCTGATGATAAAACGTATTCAACCGACTGCGTGAACACAAAAAATACATTCAGAATAATCCAACTAAACCTTTTCGCTGACAACGAACAAAAACAGCAAATCTATTCGCTGACAACGAAAAGTATATAAACAAAATATAAAGGTTTACAAAGAATAGTGTATCAGTTCTAAAAACAAAATAAGGAGTTATTTTTCAACAAAAACAAGATGAGCCCACAGGACTCATCCCAAAAAAGAAAGCAGTCTACTTCACCAAATCTTCGCCATTTATGACCAAAGGGTCGTCGGCGATAGTCTCTTGAACTTCTTTTTGTTCAATAGTGCCATCACTTGCAATCACTTTCTCAAAATAAGCAATTGGTCTAATAGTTGTAATGGTTGTTTTATGAATTAAATACTTACCATCTTTACTTTTACTAAAACGCGTTTGAATGACTGGCATTCGTCGCAACTGTTCTTCTTTCTTATTTGTTAATCCCATTTTACACCTCGTAATTGGTTCATTAAAGAAAATACTGAGAGGGAGCAAAATAAGTACTTCGTACAAAAAAACGGAGAATTTACGAGAAAATGATAAAAGAAGTCGAGGAGAATTTACGACTTTGAGTTCAATTGTGGCGAATTTGCCATAATTAAAAAATAAAGTAAACACTGGACAAAGACCTGTGAGACATATAAATAAACAAAATTTAAGTATAAATACAAGGAAAGTTTTATATATTACAAATAGTAATAATGTTATTACTAAAATGAATAATATAAAAATACTCATACATTTGCTTGAAAACAAAGAAAAAAGATTTACAATAAATCAAATATCTAAAGAACTAAAAATTAATTATAGAATAACACACGAACAAATAAAAAAATTAGAAAGAGAAGGAACAATAAAAACTGAAAAAGCAGGAAAAGCAATACTCTGCTCAATATCAAATAAATTTGATGAACATATTTTTACAGCAGAATATCAAAGAAAACAAGAAATTATCAAAAACAAAGACTTCAAAATAATCCACAAACGATTTTCAGAAATACAAGAAAATTTCATACTCTTATTATTTGGATCACAAGCAAAAAATAAAGCAACAAAACACTCAGACATAGATTTATTGGCAATAACAGAAAATGAGAAACAAATAAGAGACACAGCAGAACTTATTCCGAAAAATATACACTTAACAACAACAAGCTTCGAGACATTTAACAAAATGATTAATTCAAAAAAAATAAGTGTGGGCTCTGAAGCATATAATAATAACATAATACTCATAGGAATTGAAGATTACTATAGGTTACTAAAAAATGCTTGATGAAAGAAGAATAAAAGAAGCAGAATCAAATGTTAAAAAATATATTCTGGAAGGATTGTTAAAAAAAACCAAAGACACAAGTACAAGACAAATATTTGAAAAAAACTCAAAAGAAAGTCTAAAAGCTGCAGAAATATTATTTAAAAATGAAATATATTTATGGACAATAGTCTCAGCATACTATTCTATGTTTTATATTGCAAACACAATACTAATACAAACAGGCTACAAAACAAGTGATAAAATAGTACATAAAGTTACAGCAGATGCACTCATTTCATTAATACGACCAAAACTAACAAACCAACTGTTTGAAGATTATGAGAATATACAAGACGAAGCACTAAGTATTGCAAAAGTAAAATCTGACGAAATGATTGAATCATTTGACTTCGAAAGAAAAAAGAGAAACAAAATACAATATCAAACAGAAGATGAAGATATAAAAGCAAAAGCAAAGACCTCGCTAAAAAGAGCAAAAGAATTCATATTCGAAATAGAAAAATTGTTATAAATTTTCTAGCATAAATACATAATTACAACAAATTTAACCGTGTCTAATTCGAAACGGTTAGAATAAAAACTAGATTGAATTATTTTCTTTAGAACTAACACAAACTAATTTCTCTTAAGAACTGCAAGAGTCTCAACATGAGTTGTTTGTGCGAACATCACGTCAAAAGCAAAAGCTTTTTCCTGGCGTTCCCTTAACGTCGCTTCAACACTAAAAGTGTTTCAAGATGCGACGTTTGAGGGAACATGTCGAAAGCTTCAAGAGAATCCACATCATATGCTTCAGACTCAGCAATAAGATCAAGGTCAGACTTTTGAGTCTTAGGATTACAAGACATATAAATTATTTTTTCAGGAGCTAACTCAAGAATTCTTTTAACAACTTTCTTCTCAAGACCAGCACGAGGAGGATCAACAATTAAAGTATCAACATGCAAAGGAGTAAAATCAAGAATATGTTTCATGCTTGACGTAAAAAATAAAACGTTTTCTTTTTTATTCAATTTTTTGTTTTCATTTGCAAGAACAATGGCATCAGCAACTTCTTCAATACCAAGAACAGACTTAGCATTATCTGCAACTAATAAACCAATAGTGCCTACACCACAACATAAATCAACAGTCTCACCAGTTACTTGCTCTTTAATCTTTTCAAAAACAAGAGACGCCATTTGCGTATTTGCTTGAAAGAAAGAAAATGGAGAAACTAAAAGAGAAACATCACCAATTTTTTCAGTAATGTGAGTTTTTCCCAAACATAAAAAAGGTTCAGCTACAGGAACAGAAATATCTGTTATAGAATCATTAATCAACCAATACAAACTTGTTACTTTCTCTTTAAGAATATCAAAAACTTCTTTGAGAGCTTTCTCTTGATCTTTGGAAGGAGTAGTTGAAGTAAATACAAGCATGAGTTCACCCGTGCTTGGAGCATGACGAAAAACAATATAACGCAAAAAACCAGTATGTGCAATAAAATCATAAGACTCAATGGAATGCTCAGACAATAATTTTTTTAATTCAACAAAAACCTCTTGACAAGGCTCAGGAAATAATAAACAAGTAGTAAGGGGAATAACCGTTCTAAAATCTCCTTTCTTTCGCATACCTAAATCACCATAGGCATAGACAAAATCCATACGATTCCTATAAGCTAATTGTTCAGTCGCAGGAAAAACATCTACCTCTTGATTAAATAAATCTTTCAAATAATCTTTCTTTAAAACTAATTGAGAAGAGTACTCAATATCTTGAAGAGAACAACCACCGCAAGAACCAAAATGAGGACAAGGAGGAATAGTTCTCTTGAGAGAAGAATAATCATAAGAATCAAAATAAGTTTTCTTCTTACGTTTAGGACGACGAGTCATGAACGTGTAGAAATAATGTTTGCTTATAAGTGTTTTTGTAGCTTTACTATAAAAAAGATAAAATCACTAATCGTTCTTGGGGTGTTTCATAAGCTTCGCTATGAAAAAACCCTCGGTTCCAGTCTTATGAGGCCAGAAACGGCGAGTAAGATTAAGAGATGGATCCAGATCTTTATCAAAAACAGAAGTTAAACCAGAATCTCCAATATCTAAACCTGTTGAAATTAATTTCATAGAAGGATATTTCTCAATAAACCAATCCATGACAAGCTCATCTTCCTCAGGTTCGAGCGAACAAGTAGAATACACCATGAAACCGCCAGTTTTTAGGGATTTATACGCTGAGCGAAGAAGTTCCTTCTGGAGCTTCACACGGCCTTTCACACCAAGAAGTAAAGATCGTTCAGTAAAAAAATTTCTTTCAACACAAAAATTCCCAGAACAAGGAGCATCAACTAAAATAAAATCAGACTTTATTTCGAGATCATCAGCAAAACGACCATCTTTCTTAAAACAAGAAACAGAAGTAATCTTTAAACGCTCAAGATTATGTCTAAGAATATTCAAACGAGGAGCACTATCATCAAGAGCAAGAATAGTTACCTTGTCATTAGTAATTTGTGCAAGCTGAGTAGTCTTTGAACCAGGAGCAGCACACAAATCAAGAATTAAAGCATCAGAATCTTTAACAGGATCAAAAGTTGAAAGTAAAACTTGAGCAGGCAACTGACTCGCAGCCTCCTGCAAATAAATATACCCTAAAAGATACTCTTCAGAAGACGCCAAAGCAAAAGAAGACTCAAAATAATAACCAGCATTAAGGAAAGGAACTCTTTTCAGAAGTACACCTTTGCTTTCCAGACGAGGAAGCAAATCTTTTTTAGAAATTCTTAAAGTATTCACTCGAAGAGAAGGTTGTAATTCAATTGTTTCAGGATCAAAAACTTGACCTAGACGCTTATAGCGCTCCATAAACTGACTCATAAAGTCGCCTCCGGTAAATCAAGAGTGACTGTATTATTCGAATCATCAAAAGAAGCTACAATAGGATTGTCCTTATATTTTTCTTTAATCTCTTTCCAAGATAAAGTTTTACGTTCAGTAGCTAAAATAGAAATAAACTTTTGTAAATCAGTATAATGCATGTAAATAAGCTCGCCTTTTTGCTGATTCTCAACACTCGCCTTTTTCATATTTTTGAGTTGATGTTCTTGAGCAATAAGTACCTTATCGAATTTTTTATGAGATATAGTTGCCGATTTCTTCTGCTCAATTTGATCTTTTTGCTCAAGCTGGTTCAAAATAACTGAAGACGCAGCCTCATTAAATGTAGGGAAAGCAGAATGACCAGAACCTTTATGCTGACTTAATAAAAAAGGAAAGGCAGCAGAATTAACTACGCGAGCAGCAACTGGAGAAAAAAGAAGATTCTGAAGAGCAGCATACACAATATTAGAATTCTCCTCAGAAATAAGAGAAGGTAATGAAAGTGGACTAATACTTGTTCGAGAAAGTAATTCTTCTGCATAAACCCCGCCCAAACTTAAATCAATTGCAAGAGTTTTTACTAAAGACTCTTTATTACTCAGCTTCACACCATCAAAAAAATCTTTTTTTGAAACATCCAAAGGATTCATCTTTGAAGGAGGCAAAGCATATTTGTTACCAGGTAAAATAGACCTTGTATTCCACTTCTTAGGATGAAGAGCAGCAAGAATAACTTTCTCACTATCACAAAGAACAATATTTCCTGGAGAAAGAAGTTCAATAATCAAATTATACGTTGTGTCTCTTGTAGACCACTCAATAAGAAAAATACGCTCAAAAGCTAATTGCTCAACTTTTTTTATACGCGCATTAGTTGTACGTTTACAACACGCAACTTTGGGTAAA
>CAZFEG010000042.1:0-7887 GCA_964517565.1 uncultured Methanosarcinales archaeon | reverse complement strand
GATCTTCAAGAACTGTACGTACAATAAATTTGGCTTCAACAGCCTTTGCACTTGTAAGTAATTTATTTAATTCTGCAAGCTTAATATCTTGAGAACCAATACCTTGTTGGGATGCTAACTTTTGTAATGTGCTAAAAACATCTTTGAGTTGTAAAGGAGCTGAGAAAAGTGTTTGTTGTTTTTTATGTTGGATAAGATCCTGTGCAACATCCCCTATGTCTCCATGTTTGTTAAATCTTTCTTGAACTTCGTTCTCAGAATATCCTGAAGCTCTAGAAATTGCTTTAAGAACAAGTTTACCGGCGATACCTACTGTTCGTCCATCCCATTCAGGAAAAACTCTTCCTTGAAGTAAGAGGAGGATTTGATCAACAACATCAGGAGGCATATCTTGAATGAATGCTGAGAGGATTGCAGTTTTCTCTAGGCGAGAGTTTGTCGATGAAAGTTGACTAAAAACTTCTGCAAGTACAAGGTAAAGCATGGTATTTTGGTAGCGGAACTAGTTTTTAAGCTTTTGTATGGACAAGGTCTTAGGTCTTAAAATAAGAGTTATTTAAGGAATTAAGCCTTGCGAAGATATTTTGACACTGGACATATGCTTGGGAGATATATAAAGGGTTCGGGGCATATGTTTTATTAAGCAGTTGAGCTTGTCGCTCAATAATTCATCTTGCCAGGGAAAATTTCCTTGGCAATGAATGAATCCTTACACTGGAGGTGATCTGTATGGATACAAAATTTGTAGAAGAACTATTTTTCAAGCAAATCAAAAATTTAACTGCAAAAACAGTTGAACATAGTTTTGATTTTCAATTTTCAGATGGTTGGTCTCGGAGGTCTTAAAATGATTGAAGAACCACATCCTAAAGCAATCGTACGTCTTATGACTCAGGCAGGATTAATTGTTGAGGAGGAAGAACGTATGGTAGAGAACTATCTTTGGAAAACACACGAAAAGGGGGTAAATTAAATGTTTAGAAAGAAAAAAACTGATTTTGTTACTTGGTCATCATATAAAGGAAAAATCGATTTCATGAATGAATTCTATTTTCACCAAACACAACTCCAACGCCAAACCCGAATTTAAGACTAGCCTATTCAACCATGTGCACCTCAAACCATATTCTTACATGGCTGTCTTTTTTTTGGTTTTTTTTCTTTTTTTGGATTTTCTCTTCTCATTGCGCATAGAAAGCAATGATTTCATATTTGGAACACTGTTCCATATTATGTTCAACAGTTATATTCTGGACCGTTGTTCTATAGAATGAAAATACTTATAAATGAGTTCGCTCAAAAGGGAGTTATGTCTCTTAATCGTGAAATCCTAGAATCGCTCATCTCACCTTCTACCCTGCGAATACTGAAGCTATTCCTTAATAATGAGGATCAAGAATACTATTTAAGAGAAATTTCGAAGCTAACAAGGATTCCTCCTGCAACAGTCTTTAGGATAGTTGCACAATTGGTTGACAAACGTATACTATTAGTACATCAGATAAAACGCTTCAAACTGTATCACTATAATATAGAGGACGCTGGTTTTCTTGCGGATCTCCTTCAGGACAGGAAATCAGCTGTTGCTGAATTTATTAAGTTGATTGGGGAGTTTGAAGGGGTCCAAATGGTTGTTTTGCACGGGAAAGAGGAAAAAGATAAGTCGAATATTCTTGTTATTGGCAACGACATGGATATTGACTCTATTAAACGGAACGCAGTCTTTATCTCTGATAAATACAAATTTAACATCATTCTTCTCACCTTAACGCCCGAACAGTACAATCAGATGTCTTCTATGGGGCTTTACCCGGGTAAAAAACGTATTCTTTTTGAAACGGAAACTAGTAAGTTCTAAATAGAGTTTGCAGGATGAAAAGATTTATATACTATTCATATCACTTATAAAAGTGTTGCTTGTAATGGTTGTTTAGGTGCGTGTATAGCACTTCTAAAGAATTTTACTATTGGTTGAAGTGGACTTTTTGTTTCAAATAAAACTTAAAAATTAGCGACAAACTACTTGACGAACATCAAGGGGGAAATAGAAAAAATGGACTTTATCGTGGACGCAGCTGCAAAGGCAGTAGAAAATCAACAACAATTTGACGAAACAGGAATCGGACAAGCAAATATCAAGGTTATTGGCGTTGGTGGCGCTGGTGGGAATGTAACCAATTGGTTATATAAAAAAGGAATCGAAGGCGCAGAAATTATAGCGTGCAATACTGATATGCAACATATCAATATGGTTGAAGCAGACAGAAAATTTTTGCTAGGAAAAGATATTACTAGAGGTCTGGGCGCTGGAGGTTTCCCCCAAGTTGGTAAGGAAGCCGCTGAAGAAGCTATCAACGAAATCAAAGAATCAATGAAAAATGCAGATATGGTTTTCGTTTGCGCAGGAATGGGTGGTGGAACTGGAACTGGAGCAGCACCTGTAATTGCAAAAGTAGCAAAAGATGCGGGAGCAATTGTTATTGGAACTGTAACTATGCCATTTAAAATTGAAAGAGCAAGAGTAGACAAAGCAGAATTTGGTCTTCAACAATTACGACAAAATACTCACACAGTAATTGTAATTGATAATAACCGACTCGTACAAATTGCTGGAAATCTACCTGTAAATCAAGCATTCGCAGTAGCAAACGAACTCATCTCTACAATGATTAAAGGAATTGTCGAAACAATCGCAGTACCATCATTAGTAAACCTTGACTTCGCAGACGTAAAAGCAGTAATGACTCAAGGAGGCGTAGCTTCCATTGGTGTTGGATCTTCAGATACAAATAACAGAGTAGACGAAGCAGTCAAAGGCGCATTGAGTAACCCCTTATTAGATATCAGCTATGAAGGAGCTGGAGGAGCAATCATCCAAATCCACGGCGGATACGATATGACTTTGGACGAAATTAATAGAATCGGTGAATTAGTAACTGAATCTATGGATGTTTCAGCAAATGTTATTTGGGGTGCAAGAGTAAGTGATGATATGAAAGGAAAACTTACTGTAATGACTATTATCACAGGTGTTAAATCACCTTGGGTTATTGGTCCAGTTACTCAAAAGCAACAATCTGCTGAACGACAAAGAATCTCAAGCGAACTAGGTATTGAAGTACTTAGATAAGGCGATGAGTGCATACTAAAGTATGTATTTTTTCATTTTTGCAACCCTTTATTGGGTAGCATAACTTCTTCGCCTTCACTTTTGTTTTATCCCCCCAACGACTAAAAAAAAGTGAAGGCACTTTTTCTTCTTAAGATGGAAGACTATAAACTTTTTGAAAGACTCAAATTAAGAACGAAAGTTTATAAATGAGAAATTGTGTAAAACTTACATACTGAGGTGTTTATTGACAGAAGATTATTTTTCAAACTTAGATAGGTATTTAGCACCTAAAGAACAAAATAGATTTCTCAGTGGAAACCAAACTGGTTCTGAAGGCGAACCAAGTATTTCTGATCCCATAGTTCCAATAAGTAGATTGGGGAGAACTTTTGCAGAAAAAGGACCTTCCGGACAAGGAACAGTTCTTCAAAGTATGATTTCTTCAATACGTCAAGGTTCTGGACAATTACAACTAGCTCTGCAAACAGGAGTTGGAGCACAAATGGGTGGCGGAGTATCTAGTATAGGAAAAGATCAACGTCAAGCAATAAAAGAAGTTCTCAAAGTAAGTGAAGCTAATTGGGAAGGACTAGAATTTTCTCCACAAGACATGAGTAATATGAGTGGATTTGATACTCAAAGAGGTGGATTTAGTGAAGAAAAAAGGAAAAAAGATATTCGACACGTTAAAGACGCAATTTTATTTGCAGCAGAAATAGGTGCAGGTGGTGGAGTAGATATTTGGAGTCAGGAATTTACAAGAAATATTCATGACGCGACATTCCAAAAAGGAAACAAACAACAATTTGAAGACTTCGAAGGATTTGACGAAAACCGCCACGCAATGAAAACAATTGTTGATGATAGAACAGGACAAGCCATACAATTTCAAACAGGAGGATTGGGTGGACAGAATAATCCTGAAATCTCCGTACCTGTATGGGTGACTGCAGCAGATCAGGGTATTGGACCAGACGGAAAAACTTTTGACAGAGGAGATTACTTAGATGCTGAAGGAAATAAACTTGAAGCAAATGCAAACGATCAAAATTTTATTATGAATAGAGTGCCAGTATGGATTGAAGGAGAATCAAAATTTAAAAGTCATAAAATGAACTGGACAGATTTTAAAAAATACACTGACCAAAGAAACGACTCAGAAAATATGGAACTCTCAGCAGAAGAATGGTGGCATAGAGTACAATTAGAAAATCAATACGCACAACAAAGAGGACAAGCAGTCTATTACTCACAAAGATACACCAAAGAACGAGAAGAAATAAAAGACTTAGTTAAAGCAAGAGAAGAATTCCGGCAAATAGAGGGTGAGCAAACTGAAGATGAACTGAGAAATTCAGGGATGATGGTGCCTCAACAAAATGCAACAACAGCAGGATCGCAACTCACAGCTAGTAATTCTAAATATGTAAGAAAAAGTGAGATTGTGCAAGATAGTATTAACGAACTCAAACAAAGAATGTTACACACGCACGAAGCATCAGGTATGGCAGACGCTCAAGCAGAAGCAGTATGGGGTAATATTCAACATATTAAAACAGTAGAAGAATATGCTCTTGATAAAACAACAGACTCATTTGCAAATGCTGCAGTCTTTGCAATGGAACAAACAAATAAACATGATGTAGCAAGACCAATATATGTTGGTCCAGAGCTTGGATGGCCTCAAGGATATGGTGGTCACACAGATGAATTCATTGCAATAATAAGTCAATCAAGAGAAAAAATGGTTCAAAAACTCAAAGATGATTCAAGATTTCAAAAAAATAGTGAACAACAACTTAAAGACATGGCAAAAAAACATATTGCAGGGGTATTGGATACCTCGCACTTATCGATGTGGTATAATCACTTTCCAAAAAATACTCCAACAGAAAGTGAAGATCACAGGCTCAAAAGATTTAACGGCTGGTACTTAGAACAAATGGATAAACTTGCAGAAACAGAAGTTGTAGGAAGTGTACAAATAGTAGATAGTCAAACAGGAGACCACAGACATTTAGCAGTAGGGCAAGGAATCTTCCCAACAGTAGATGCTGTTAAGCGATTACAAAAAGGAGGCTTTAAGGGATCTGTAGTTTCAGAAGGTCATGAAGACGAACAAACAGAACCAGGAAGCACACAATATTCTTTATGGAGTTCCTTTGGAGCAAGCATAGGAACAGGATACCACTTCGGAATACAATCAGGAGGAGGAAATTCTTTTGGGAACGTTTATAGTGGCTTAGGAGGAGGAGCAGGATACCGTGCACCACCAAATTATATTTTTGGAGCCTACGCTCCATCAAACGAATGGAAGGTTTGGAGTGAAGTACCTTTAGAATAAACCCTATTCTTGAATTAAATCTTTATGAACTTCTAAAAATTTATCGACAATAAGATGAAACCAATTTTTTTGATTACTAGAAGTTAATTTTTTTAAATCATTACCGAAATAATTTAGATTACCATCATCTTTAGTAGTTAAAGCGATATACACTGCTTTTGCTTTATTATAATTAACATTAACACCTACTTCAGGATTCCCATCAATAAGTCCTGCCACTCCATCATATGCTGCATAGATATCAACAGTCCAAATATTTTTTTCATATGCTGTCGTGGCAACTCTACCTTTACCTTGTGCGTAGTTAACATGACTAATTAATACATTGCTGTATGATGTGTCGTTCATAGAAATTCCATCTAAAAATGTATAAACATATCTTGCGCCTTTTGAGCTTGGGGAGTCAATATTTTCTTGCATACCTACTTTTTGTATTATTTCAATAACTTGCTCAATTTCACTAGGAGTTGTTTCTAAAATATTTTTTGACTGTGCTTGAACTTCTTGAAGAGAAAAATAACTTAACAAACTAATTGCTGTAAAAAGAATATATTGTTTCATTAATTAGTGAGTGCTTTATTTGTTTATAATTGCTTGGTTTTTTTTATTAGTTTTATGTTGAATAAGAAAAAGAATTTAATTGTTGCTAAAAAGAAATTAATATATTAAAATAAAAAAATAAAAAATGGTCTTATCGACCTTAGAAAGCTTTTGTTGCTTCTTTAGAATCCATTGCTGCTTCTGCATTAACTTTTGACATCATAGCGCACATAGTTGTACCACATTTAGGGCATTTACCTTTAGCCATGAAACCGCCTTTAGCTGTTTTGTTAATAGCAGGATCGTTCATTTTTACTCCTTTTTCTTTACATTTAACACAATATGCTTGTACCATTTTAATTTACCTTCCTTAATTAATCGTATTAAAAATCTATTAATTCTAGATCTTTTGTTTCAAACTTCTCCCTTCCAAGATCTGTGCTGAAACTTCAAATAGATTTTTATGATTTATATGACTGGACATCATATATAAACTTAGTGGGTTTTTACACGTAAAATACCACTTTTAGCTACGATACATTTATAAATGACTGAATCTGAGATAAATCCTGTCAGAAAATCTTGGCAAAAAGGGTGAGTGAATTAAATGGTTAATATTTCTTTAGAACATCGTCAGAGACATGTATCATATCATTTTGATGAAGCAGATAAAGAACTCGCCGAACGTTTTGCAAAAAAACTCAAAGAAGAACTTGGAGAACTTCTCAAATCAGCAATTTTTTTTGGAAGTGCCGCAAGAGGATCATCAAAACAAGGATCTGATTTAGACATATTACTTATTCTTAATGATATTACTGTAGTACTTTCTAAAGATGTGTTAACATCGCTTCGAGTACTTATAGGAAATTGTGCAACAGGAATATCTGACAATTTTCACATAACAACAATGCATCTTACAGAGTTCTGGGATTATTCAAGACAAGGAGATCCAATTTTAGTAAACATGCTTCGTGAAGGAGTTGTAGTTTATGATGAAGGATTTTTTGCACCAATGCAAATGCTTTTAGAACACGGAAAAATCAGACCAACAAAAGAAGCTGTTTGGGCATATTATATGCGCGCACCACAAACAATAAAGAATGCAGAATCACATCTTATGCAAGCAATTGTAGATTTGTATTGGGCAGTCATGGACGCGTCACATGCAGCATTGATGCATATAGACATTGTACCAGGAGCACCGCATAGAGTTGCAGATCTTTTAGAAAAACACTTTGTAAGAAAAGCAATTCTAGATAAAAAATATGTCAAAATTCTACGAACATTTTATTCATTAGCAAAAGATATAGGGCATCATCAGCTAACGCACGTTTCAGGAAAAGAAATTGACATGTATATCTTGCAAGCAAATGATTATGTTAAACGAATGAAATTTATTCTTAATCATGATAAAGAAAAATTGATTGATTAAATTCTTTTGAAATAAATTATAGAAAGATTCTTTTTAGATGATATGGATTTGCTATACTATAATCTGCGCAAGAAGGTTCGTTTATATTTCCTATTCTAACTGTAGAAATACCTAATTCGTGTGCTGGTTTGATGTCTATAAGCTCTCTATCACCAACAAAAGCCATTTCTTCAAACGAGGAGCTTAATTTATCTCTTATCTCTACAAATGCTGTTTTATCTGATCGTCTAAAACCAACTTCTCCGTAAATTCCTGCATTAAATATATTTATACTAAAAAATTTCAACAGAGATTTTTTCTCTGGGGTTTCTTGGAACGCTAGTGAGCGTTCTAAGACTTAGAAACATCAAAATACTCAGAAAGCAAAGCTTTCTAGTATCTCGAAAATTCAATGAATTTTCAAGATGTTTCAAAGTAATACCCCGACCTCATAGAAATCATAGATTTCTAGGACGCAAA
>CAZFEG010000041.1:0-8072 GCA_964517565.1 uncultured Methanosarcinales archaeon | reverse complement strand
ATCCTCGTATGGAAGTTACAAGTACATAAAAAGCTTTCTGCCTCATTAAATTAAGATATTTCTATCCAAATTAACGAAATTGTTAATAATTAATTGTGGTACATCATAATCTCCATCCAAACCACTCAAATCCAGATTAAGAGGTTTCTCATCTCGGTCAAACATCATACTTGCAGTTTTCGCATTAATTTCTGGATGAAATTGTATTGCATAAAAGTTATTATAACAAAATGCCTGAATACCCAAATTATTCTTGGCAAGGATAGTTGCGCCTCCAGGAATAGCTGTAACTAAATCATGATGATATTCAAACACTTGCAAAGAGGCAGGAATTTTTCTAAACAAACGCCGCAATCATTCTTCCCACATATATATCTTACAAGCATAAAGCTTTTAAAAGAATAGCTGTTATTTCGAGATATTCAAAGAGTTCACAAATTGAGGGTTTAAACAGATGAAACATACATACTTTTTTGGTGGAAACCAAACAGACGGCAGTAAAGAAATGAAGAACGCCCTTGGTGGAAAAGGTGCTAATTTGGCAGAAATGGCAAATCTTGGTGTTCCTGTTCCTGCAGGTTTCACAATTACAACCGAAACATGTCATGAATTCTATGAAAATGATAAAAGACTTAGTCAATCTGCTCTTGATGAGATTGATATTGAGCTTGAAAAGCTTGAGAAAGTTATGGGCGCAACTTTTGGTGATTCAAAAAATCCTTTACTTCTTTCCGTTCGAAGTGGCGCTGCTGTTTCTATGCCTGGTATGATGGATACTGTTCTTAATCTTGGTCTTAATGATACAGTCGTTGCTGGTCTTGCAATAAAGTCTGGTAATGAACGCTTTGCTTGGGATTCTTACAGACGTTTCATCCAAATGTTTGGTGACGTTGTTATGAATGTACCACATCATTCTTTTGAAAAAATTCTTCATGCAATTAAAGAAAGAAAAAATGTTGAATTTGATACTGATCTATCAGTGAGTGATCTTAAAGAACTTGTTCAGTTATACAAAGTTGCAATTCAAGAAGCTGCAGGTAAACAATTTCCTGACAGTCCAAAAGAACAAGTTATTCTTGCAGTAAGTGCTGTTTTTGGTAGTTGGCATAATGACCGTGCTGATGCATATAGACGACTAAATGATATTGTTGGTTTAAAAGGTACAGCTGTTAATATTCAAGCAATGGTCTTTGGTAATATGGGAGAGACTTCAGGTACAGGTGTTTGTTTTTCAAGAAACCCTTCCACAGGAGAAAATCTTCTTTACGGTGAATACTTAATGAATGCTCAGGGTGAAGATGTTGTTGCTGGTATGAGAACTCCTCAACCAATTTCCACATTAAAAGATGTTATGCCTGACTGTTATGAGGAACTTGTTGCAATTATTGCAAATCTTGAAAAACATTACAAGGATATGCAAGACATAGAGTTTACAATTGAAGAAGGAAAATTATACATGCTTCAAACAAGAAGTGGTAAACGAACTGCTCATGCAGCTGTTCAGATTGCTATAGACATGGTTGAAGAAAATCTTATCGATAAAGACGAAGCTTTACTTCGTGTTGATCCTGCTAGTCTTGATCAATTACTTCACAAACAACTTGATCCAGTAGCTAAAGAAAATAATAAATGCATTGCAAAAGGTTTGCCTGCTAGTCCTGGTGCTGGTGTTGGTAAAATCGCCTTTTGCGCTGAGAGTGCAGTTCTTATGAAAAAGAATGGTGAGAAAGTTATTCTTGTTCGTAACGAAACAAGTCCTGAAGATCTTATTGGTATGGATGCTGCTGTTGGTATTCTAACTGCTCGTGGTGGTATGACTTCTCATGCTGCTGTTGTTGCTCGAGGTATGGGTAAGTGCTGTATTTCTGGTTGTGGCGATGCTAAAATTGATGAACATTCTAAAACTTTAATTATTGGCGATACAACATTTTCTGAGGGAGAATATCTTTCTCTTGATGGTGGAATCGGTAAAGTATATGCTGGAAAAATGGATGTTGTTGAAGCAGAACTTGATGATTCTTTCAAAACACTTATGTCTTGGGCAGATGATGCTCGGCGACTCATGGTTCGAACAAATGCAGATTCTCCTAAAGATGCAATTACTGCAATCAAGTTTGGTGCAGAAGGTATTGGTCTTTGCCGTACAGAACACATGTTCTTTGAAGGAGATAGAATTAAAGCTATGCGTGAAATGATTCTAGCTCCAAATCTTACATCTAGAGAGCAAGCTTTGGAAAAGATTCTTCCTTTCCAACAGGATGATTTCGAAGGTTTGTTTACTGTAATGAAAGGAATGCCTGTAACTATTCGTTTACTCGATCCTCCTCTTCACGAATTTTTACCAAACAATAAAAAGGATATTGCTCTTATCGCGTCCGAACTTAATTTAACGGTAAAAGAAATCGAAGATAAGATTGAGAGTTTAGATGAAGTAAATCCTATGCTTGGTCATAGAGGATGTCGATTAGGTGTTACCTATCCTGAGATTACTCGCATGCAAGCGAGAGCTATTTTCCAAGCAGCCAAAGCAGTTGCTGCTAAAGGTATTGATGTTCATCCTGAAATTATGATTCCTCTTATTGGAAATGTAAAAGAATTTGTTCATCAGAAAAAAATTGTTGTTGAAGTTGCTGATGAAATTCTTGAAGGTACAAACATAAAATATCTTGTTGGTACTATGATTGAAGTTCCTCGTGCTGCCTTAACTGCAGACGAAGTTGCAAAAGAAGCAGAATTCTTTAGTTTTGGTACTAATGATTTGACTCAAATGACTTTTGGTTTTTCTCGGGATGACATAAGTAAATTTCTTCCAGAATATTTAGATCAAGGTCTTTTAGCTAAAGATCCATTTGAAGTTTTAGATCAAGTTGGTGTCGGTCAATTAGTTGAAACAGCAATCACAAAAGGAAAGTCTGCCAGACCAAATATTAAATTAGGAATTTGTGGCGAACATGGTGGAGAACCATCAAGTGTTGAATTTTGCCACCGCGTAGGACTTGCTTATGTAAGTTGCTCACCTTACAGAGTTCCTATTGCAAAACTCGCAGCAGCACACGCAGCGATTAAGGAAAAGCAAAACTAGACTAAACAAAACTAAAAAGAATAATTTTTATTTTTTATTATTTTTCAATATTTTTTTATTTTAATAAACAATACAGAAACGCAAGAACAGCAACGGAAAGTGATTAGAAATTTTAAGTAGACAATCAAAAAGATTATTACTCGACTGTGCAACGCATGGTTGGAAGGACAAATCAAACGTCTTAATTCCAAACCACGAAATTAATTTGCTTCGTGAACTTAATCTTATCGTTGAAGAAGGTGAGCGCATTTTTGTTAATACTGCTAAAATTATTTCTATTCAAGTGAATGAAACATTAACTTATTTTGCTCATGTTGCTTTTGATTCTTTCTTCTTAGTTGAGGATTTAAATTTTTGTCCAGAAAGAACACTCAAACTCGATGGTTCAAAACAAGAAGATCTCCTCGCAGGCATTGAAGCACACATCGAAGAAAATCAATAATTAAAAGAAAAAGAAATTCTCAACAAAAATTTATATAAGTTCATAATTTAGTATAGTTATGGAAACAGAGTATGAAGCTAAAGTACTAGATGTGAATGTTGATGAGATTATTTCTAAATTAGATGTTTTAGGTGCAAAAAGAGTCGGTGATAAACTTCAAAAACGTTACGTTTATGATTTCAATCCTAAAAAAGAGAATTCATGGATTAGGTTACGAACTAATGGCACGCTAACAACTCTCGCAATTAAAGAAATAAAAGATGATTCTATTGAAGGTATTAAGGAACTTGAGGTTTCTGTTAGCAGTTTTGAAGATACAAGTCTTCTTTTAGAAAAACTTGGTTACAAACCAAGAGGTTATCAAGAAAATAGACGTATTAGTTATCTACTAGATGATGTTGAGGTTGAAATAGATTTTTGGCCAAGAATTCCACCATACATTGAAGTTGAAGCAAAATCAAGCGAGAAAGTTGAAGAAGTTATTAAGAAACTTGGCTTTGAAGTCTCTGAATCTACCTCCATGAATACTACAAAAGTGTATAAAAAGTACGGAATTGATATTAGTTCAATTGAAAGTTTAAAGTTCGAAGATTGAATTAATGAGAACCAACCTTTATATAAAAATCTGAATTCTTAAACTTTTATGAGTACTTCATTTGATTATTGGTCCATTCTTCGAGAACCTCTTACTATTAATAATAAGGATTTAGTAAGAAAAATTCAAAGTAAATATAGCACTGTTAGAATTAAGAACGATATTGATAGATTATACTTTATTCGTGAAAAGCTATTACTTCATCATAAATCAGATATCATACAAAGTATTAAGCAGCCAAACAAAGGACAGGGTTTAAAAGTTCTTCATCTAGGAGCTGGAGAAGGTTCAAGTAAAAAACTCACAAATTGGATTTTCGGGGAAAAAGCCGAAGTTGTTCATATTGATTCAAACGCGGCGCAGTTAGAAAAATACATATTAAATCACACTAACTCTGCAAAAAACAGATTTGTTCTTGGAGATATTGCTGATCTTGCCAACATCCCCGAAATCCAAGGTGAAACCTTTGATCTCATTTTTCTTAAATCAGTTATTCATCATTTAGAATTTGATACGTATAAGCAACTTGTTAAAACGTCCTATAATAAACTTAATCATGGTGGTAAGTTTGCTGCTTTAAACATGATTATTTCAAGAGATACGGTTAAAAATATAAGCAAGCCCGCTTCTCTTGCAGTTTTACAAACAGTGAGCAATGCCCTCATCAAACTTAAAGATAAGTATAATGTTAATTTGAATAATCAAGAAGATTTACTAAATAATTTTTATAAAATAACTGGAGATATGTCTATACCAAAAATGTTTCTTACATTCATGACACAGTATATGGCAAATAGTCTTTCCGGAAAAGAGTATAGAAACCATAAAGTTGACGCTATAGAGAAAATGTTTTTAGATAATAATATTACTTCTATGCAAGCTGCATTAAAACAAGCTTATAATGTTTATTCAATGTATGTTACCTCAAGTATTAACAATCCAGAGGATGCAATATATAATATACAGAATATCGAAGATTTTATGGAACCTTTAAACAGCAGGTTTGGTCACAAGAACAGTTTTAAAATAGATTCTAAGACAGGTTACAGTGTTTCTTTATTTGGTGCTCAAAAAGAATAAGATCTAAAGAAAATTTATTCTATGAAAACATGTTCAAATAAAGCGAATAAACAATTTTCAAAGTTTATTTCCCAATCTTTGCCATCAAATGATACAACAACCTTTTCGGCAATAATCTTGAGAATTTCAAAATACATCTATTTGCTCTTCCTGGTACAAATACTACTTTGTTTTTCTTAAGTGCATACAACGATTCTTGTACAACTTTATTTGTAGTCATCCATGAAATATACCATTTTTTTTCAGTTGGATCAACCAGACTATCTTTTCCGTTGAAGAAATGTGTTTCTGTAAATCCTGGGCATAAGGCTTGCACTTTTATTTTATGAGTTTTTAACTCAATAGCTAAACTTTCAGAAAATATTTTTAGATATGCTTTGCTTGCATTATAGACTGCTGAGTTCGGTGATGGAAAAAATGCTGCCATCGACGCAACATTTATTATTGCTCCTCGTCTTGCCCTAATCATTCCTGGGATTACTGCATGGCAAAACTTTGTTGTCGCAACATCATGTACAAGTATCATATCTACTTGTTTTTTAATATCTGCTTTGTAAAACTTTTTTCCTAATCCAAATCCTGCATTATTAATAAGAAGTGTTACATGTTCTTTTTCAATAAGTTTCATAAATCCTTCAACGTGTTTATCATTTGTTAATTCAACAACTGCACCTTTCACATTTACTGAATAATCTTTTTCTATTTTTTGTTTTAAGAATTGGAGGAGTGATTTATTTCTTCCTGTGAGTATGAGATCAAATCCTCTTGCTGCTAGCTCTATTGCAAATGCTGATCCTATTCCGTTTGTTCCACCTGTGATAACTGCCAGTCCTGGTTTTTTCTTCATCGGATATCCCCGTTTTGTACTTTATCAACTAAAAGTTTTCCTTCACCTAAGAGTTCACCGTTTAGGCTTACAACACCTTCTTTTGCTACAAACGTGAGAGTCATAAATTCTTTAAAATCTATTTCTTTTTTTGCAGGCGTAGTTCCTTTTGCTGTTGTTATTCTTGTTCCAGGTTTAAGATCGGGTGCTAGAATGAGACCTACTGTTCCTTTTTCGTCTTCTGCTGCTAGAAGCATTCCATTACTTTGTACTCCTCGAAGTTTTGCAGGTTTTAAATTTCTTACAACAATAATATTTTTGTCTTGTAATTCTTCGAAAGTATAATGTCCTACGAGTCCTGAGACTATTTGCAATGGTTTTTCTTCGCCAACATCCACTGTTTCTATATAGAGTTTATCTGCTTTAGGATGTTTTTCTACTTTACTTATTTTTCCGACAACGAGTTGTACATCACTTGGTTCAAGTTTTCCCGTATCAACACTTTTTTCTTCGACTTTTTCTTCAGCTTTTCCACCGTATTTTTTTCGTAGTTCTGCTGTTTCTTCGTCATCAATTTTTTTGAAAAGTATTTTAGCTTCTTCTACTTCATGAGATCTTACTGTAAATTGTGCCAAGTCATCAAATGTTCTTAGTTCTATTTTTAGCTGTCGACAAATTTCTTTTGATGCGTCAGGCAAGTAAGGTGCAATGAGTGTTGCTAAATCTTTAATTATTAATGTTAAAAGTGCTAAATCTTTTTCACATTTATTTCTGTTTGATGTTTTTGTTTTCCAAGGTTCTACTTGCTGAAAATAATTATTTCCTAATGAAGATATTTTCATAAATTGCGCGAGTGCATCTCGGATTTTTACTTTCTCAAGTAAATGAATATAGACATTTACTTCTTCCTTATAGTTTGTAAAGAACTTTTCTTGGTCTGCATCAAGGTCTACTTCTTGTAGTGAAGCGATTTTATTATCTAGGAATCTGTTTGTAAAACTTATGGTTCTGTTTACTAAGTTTCCAAAGTTAGCAACGAGTTCGTTGTTTAATCTTTCTTGAAATCCTTTCCAAGTAAATTGTGTGTCTGCGTTTTCTGGTCGATTATATAGCAAAACATATCTAAATATGTCACTTGCTATTCCTGATTCTTGCGCGCTATCACCAAAGACACCTATGTTTCTACTCTTTGAGAATTTATCATGTTCATAATTGAGATATTCAGTTACTGCTAAATGATATGGCAGCGTAAATTCTTTTGGAATAACTTCCCCATCTTCATTTTGCTGTGCATTCTCTGCTGCAAGAAGTGATCCTGGAAATATTATTGAATGAAAGGGTATGTTATCTTTTCCCATGAATTGGTAAAGTCTCACGTTTTCCGGATCGTTCCACCAAGTTTTATATTTTTCACCAACTAATTGTTCGGTTATTGATATATATCCAATGGGTGCGTCAAACCAGACATAGAATACTTTGTCTTTAAACCGACCTTCAAATGCTGATTCCGGTATGTTTATACCCCATTTTAAGTCTCTTGTTATCGCTCGTTTTTTTAGTCCTTCTTTGAACCATGCGTTTGTTGTACGTATACTATTTTGTGACCAGTTACCTTCAGCACTTTGTCGTTTGACCCATGCTTCAAGAAGTGGTTGTAGTTTATCTAATTTTAAGAATAAATGATTTGTTTCCCTAAATTCTGGTTTTGTTCCATCTGTTTTACATTTTGGATCTTGTAAATCTGTTGGGTTAAGTAGTTTTCCACAAGAGTCACATTGGTCTCCTCGTGCTTCTTTATATTCACAAAATGGACAGGTTCCTTCTATAAATCTGTCTGCGAGAAATGTTTCGCAGCTTGTACAATAGGGTTGTGTTACAAGGTCTTCTTCTATGTACCCGTTTGCTAAGACTTTTTTGAAAAGATTTTGAGTTATTTTTTTATGGTTTTCGGTGCTTGTTCTTCCAAAAATATCAAAAGATATATTAAACCAATCATAAATTTTTTTATGAAGTGCATTATACTTGTCACATAATTCTCTTGGACTAA
>CAZFEG010000040.1:0-8219 GCA_964517565.1 uncultured Methanosarcinales archaeon | reverse complement strand
AATTTCTTGAAAAAGGCAAAGCATACGAAGTAAAAAAAAACACACGACAGTATATGGTTCGAACACCATCCAGAAGATCTTACCCTTAAATATCTAGATTGCATATTTGATATATACGCAAAATTATACAACGAAGAACTACAAGACTTTTTCTCATATAAAAATCAAATGGATAATGGTGAAATAAGTTTCTTCAAAGACTCACAAGATTATTTTGCATATTTTATATTCACACGCGAAACAGGACATATACTTCTAAGAAAATCAAAAGAATGGAAACTAAAAAAAGACGAAGTACTCGATAGATTCCACACATTCTAAATTCAGAAAAAAATGAACTTATTTTTTGTTCAGAAAATAGTTTGCGAAGACTTCACTATTAACTTACATCGCCAACCATGCAAACATAAGATTTATAACTGCAAAGAAATGTAATAAACCTAAAAAGGTCTAAAAATATGAGAACAAGACAAATTATTATTCTAACAAGCATACTACTCATACTTATTCTCTCAGGATGCCAAGAAATAGTAAAAGGAGACCCTGTTGGAAATAACAGTGTAAGTCTTGACGATAACTTTATTATCGAAAGAGATGGAAACTTTAGCCAAGAAGACTGCCTACAAAAAGGATTAGGATCAGAAGTACTATTCATAGGATCAAAATACTGCGGACACTGCACAGAAACAAAACCCCATTTTATCAAAGCATGTGATGAAGCAAATATCACACCAACCATACTAGATTTAAGTTTAAAAGATGACGCAAATCAAGTAAAAAAATATAGTATAGAAGTACGCTACACACCAACAATAATCATAGGTTGCAATTATTACGTCGGTGAAAAAACCGAAAAAGAATACGTAAAATTTTTAGACAGATTAATTTAATACAAACCTAAAAAGGTAAACGAATATGAGAATTCAAACACACACAAAAAAAATAATTATACTATTTATTGTAATAGCAGTACTTATCACGCTCGCGCTACTTGCTAAAGGAGCAAACGCAGACTTTCTTGAAAAAACAGGATCAATACTACCACTACCAGTATTTACTATAATCATAGCATTAGTAGATGGATTTAATCCGTGTAACTTCTTCGTATTAATAATGCTTATATCACTTATGGTAGTTGAGTCACATTCACGGAAAAAAATATTTGCAGTAGGATTTACATTTATAGGAATTATATATTTATTCTACTCACTTGTCATGATGGTTTTTATGAACATTCTCAAATTCATAGGACTCATAGGACCACTACTTATTATAATTGGAGTACTCGCAGTCATAACAGGACTCATCAATATGAAAGAACTCTTCTTTTATAGAAAAGGAATAACCTTAATGATACAAGATAAACACCTTGGGCCATTAAAAAGACGCATAAATAAGCTCGCACATAAAATGAGAAAAGCAAGCATACCAGCACTCATTGGAGCAGCAGCAGTACTCGCACTATTCGCATCACTCATTGAACTACCCTGCACTGCAGGATTCCCAATAATTTATACAGGAATACTCAGTAGTCATGTTCTTGCAAGTAGTGCAGCATATTACGCATACATTTTACTTTACGGACTCATATACATAAGTCCACTCATTGTAGTCATCCTTTTGGTAGGATACACATTCAAAGGAAAACCAATGAGCAAAGAAGTCATGTCAATCATCAAATTTATAGGCGGAACAATAATGCTCCTCCTAGGATTAATATTACTGTTCATACCAAAACTTATAGGACTATAAAAAAAATAATAAGAGGATAAAAAAAATGGTAGCAAAAAAAGCAAGTAAAACTAAAAAACGAAGTACAAAAAAAACAAGTACAAAAAAAACAACAAGCAAAAAAGTAACTAAAAAAGCAAAAGTAACTAAAAAAGCAAGTACTGCAAAAGTAACTAAAAAAACAACAAACAAAAAAGCAAAAGTAACTAAAAAAGCAAGTACTGCAAAAGCTGCAACAAAAAAAACCACACCAAAAACAACTCAAACAAAAAAAGCAGTAGAAAGTAAAGAAAAAAAACTTAATTGGATACTAACACTAATTATATCAATCATTTTTGGAGAACTAGGAATTGATAGATTCATGATGGGACATATCTGGCTAGGAATACTCAAACTGGTAACATGTGGAGGATTTGGAATTTGGTGGCTTATAGACGTTATACTTATTGCGACAAAACACGATTTTAAAGGATTCAAGTGGGAATAAAATATTCCCTATTTTTTTATTTTTTTATTAAAAAACAACAAACCAAAGAATTCTAAAGTAAAAAATTACATATAAATTAATAGAACAATTAAAACACCAAAGATCATAAAAATAATGCCAACAATACTCAAACCATTCTTAGAAGGACTATGTTTGGGATCCACACCCGTAAATTCAAACTTTTTATCCAAACCCGCAACCTTCAGTTTCATATTATTAGTATAAGCACTAACTTCGCCAACTCCCACCCCAAAACCACGCCAAAAACTTTGGAATAATTTCAAACTAAGACCGAATAAGAAAACTATCAAACCAATAACCAAACCAACTAAATTTCCATTAACCATAAAAAATATAGAATAGAAGAGATATATAAATTTGATTATTCTCTAAAAACAAAGAAAAAAAGGGAAAAAATCGTTTTTAATAATAATATTTATAAATAATATATGACTTTGAATTCATATGATATGCTTTTCGTACAGTAATTTCTTTCTTAACCTAGCCAACAAGGCAAATATACAAATTATACAAGAACTACAAAAAGGACCAAAAAACGTAAAAGCAATCGTAGAATCCTTAGAGAAAGAACAAAGTGCAGTATCGCACAGTCTCAAAAAACTAGCAGACTGCCAAATAGTACATTACACGCAAGTTGGAAGAGAAAGAATCTACACACTCAACGAAGAAACAGTCATCCCACTACTCAAACTTGTAGAAGAACACGTGAAAAAAAATTGCAAAAGGTGTAAACATGTTTAATTCAATATATCTAGATAACGGCGCAACAACAACAACCGATCCAAAAGTCATCGAAGCCATGCTACCTTATTTCTCAAAGAAATATGGAAACGCATCATCAGCACACACATTTGGATTCGATGCAAAAGAAGCACTCAACCACGCTAGAGAAATAATAGCGAACTCAGTCAATGCACGACCTGAAGAAGTAATATTCACTTCAGGAGGAACAGAAAGTAATAACTTCGCAATAAAAGGAATTTATTTTGCAAACAAAGACAAAGGCAATCATATTATTATACCATCAACAGAACACAAATGTGTAGTACAAGCATGCACATGGCTTGAAAAGTTTGGATGCAGCATAACAAGAATACCCGTAGACAAAGAAGGTTTTGTCAATCCAAAAGACATAGAAAAAGCAATAACAAAAAAAACAATTCTTGTATCAGTAATGCATGGCAATAACGAAGTTGGAACCATACAAGACTTACAAGCAATTGGAAAAATATGTGCAAAACACAAAATATACCTTCACACAGACGCATGTCAAAGTTATACAAAAACAACACTGGACGCGCAAGCAATGAATCTCAGCCTCATTACCATTAACTCACACAAAATTAACGGACCAAAAGGCGTAGGAGCACTCGTCATTAGAAAAGGAACAATAATTGATCCACTACTTCACGGAGGAGCTCAAGAATTTGATAAACGAGCAGGAACAGAAAATATTGCAGGAATAGTTGGATTTGGAAAAGCAGTTCAATTGGCAAACAAACGAAAACACAATAAGCAAATGAGTAAATTGCGAGATATGCTCATCGATGGACTACTCAAAATACCTGAGGCTGCACTTAACGGACCAAGAGGCGACAAAAGACTTGCAAACAATATAAACATCCGATTCAAAGGAGTCGAAGGAAGCGCAATTGGAGGCTACCTCGATAGAAAATTTATCTCATCATCAACAGGGTCAGCATGCTCAGAAGCAAGCGAAAAAGAAAGTTATGTACTTCTCGCAATGGGGCTAAGCAAACAAGAAGCGAAAGGAAGCCTGCGACTCACACTCAGTAGATTCACAGAAGAAAAAGACATAGAAAAAACAATCAAAGTAATGACAACAATCATCGCAAAACTACGAAAGAACACACCATTTGGCAAACTCATGAACAAAGTATTCAAAGACGAAGAATAATAAAAAAGAGAGATTTGAAAAATGGGTAAAAAAATAGTAGTCGGAATGTCAGGAGGAGTAGACTCATCAATGACCCTCGCAATTCTACAAGACCAAGGATGGGAACCAGTAGGCGTAGCACTGAAATTTTCAGGATGGGAAAACGAAACTAATTGCAACAGAGAAAACGTTTGTTGCACAGACGAATCACTAAAACTCGCAAAAGAAGTATGTGACAAATTCGGAGTAGAATTTCACACCTATAATGTAGAAGAAGAATTCAAAAAAGAAGTCATGGATTACTTTGTAGAAGAACTAAAAAATAATAGAACACCAAACCCCTGCGTGAGATGCAATCGAGAAATGAAATTCAAAAACCTCTTCAAATGGGCAGAAGAAAACGGAATCGAATACATCGCAACAGGACACTACGCAAAAATAATCCAAAACAAAGAAACAAAACTCTTTGAACTCCACAAAGCAAAAGATCAAACAAAAGACCAAACATACGGCCTCTGCCTTTTCCCACAAAAATGGCTAGCAAAAATGCAACTACCACTAGGAGAATTTACCAAAGAAGAAGTCTACGTTAAAGCAGAAGAAAAAGGATTTGAAATATACAGAAAAAAAAAACAAAGTCAAGACTTATGCTTCGTATCAAAAAAACTCGTACCAGAATTCATAAGAGAAAAAGTCGGAGAACAAAAAGGCGACATCATCTCTGAAAATGGAGAAATTCTCGGACAACACAAAGGAATACACTTCTTCACACGAGGACAAAAAAAAGGACTCATGCTCTCAAAAAGTTACTGTGTTAAAGAAACAGATGCAGAAACAAATGCAGTCGTAGTAACGGAAGACAGAAACAAACTCAACAGCAAACTATGTTACGTGAAAGATCTTAATCTTGTATCAAGTGAGAAAATAACAGAAGTAACAGAAATACAAGCAAAAGTAAGATACGGACCGCACATAGACAAAGCGAAACTCTACCCAGAAGACGAAAAAGGAATATCAAAAATAGAATTCGAAGAAGAACAATTCGCCATAGCAAACGGACAATTCTGCGTCATATACCAAGGAAATAATTGTTTAGGCGGCGGAATGATACTAAGTCATTAGCAGCCATTCTTGGCATACACTTAGCAACAAAGTTGGTGGTGTCTTAGAAACTATCGTTTCAAAGAGGCGTGCGTAGTGCGTCTCGTAAAACTCAACAGCACAAAAAGAAGTCAACATAGCTTGAAAAAGAAAATAAAAAACTTGAACGCGCTAAAACAGATCAATAAAAGAAAAGAAAAACTTGAAAAAACTTATTCGTCGTCAACAGTAAACAAAGTTGAATCATGAACCTTAAACAAACCAGAACGAGCACCAGCATCCAACCACCCATGAGAATAATTGAGAGCACCATAAGCAATTACCCATTGACCCTTCTTAAAAAAATGATGAGCATCAGAATAATAACGCTGAGCCATATCTAAGAAATCATCCGCTTGTTCTATACGCTCTATATCCATTTCATGACTTTTTACCTTAGCAATAGCTTTGCCAGTCACTTCAAAATATTTGTCAAGCTTCTCTTTTGTTACCACATTGTCAGGATTTGAAATATCAATAGTTTCAGTCATATAATCACCAATGAAGATAAACAGTTGATTCATCTTTAAAAAGATTATGAATATGATTTATAAAAGGAAAATGCATAAAAGCACTAGACATCCCTTCATAAATCTTATAAACAAACTTAAATCCAAAAAGAACTACTAAAAACATAAAAAAGTACAAAAACCAAGGAACCATAAAAATGCAAGACAAAATAATTATCAAAGGCGCACGTGAGCACAATTTGAAGAACATATCATTAGAATTACCTCGAAATAAACTTATTGTTATCACAGGACTCTCAGGATCAGGAAAATCAACACTCGCATTTGACACCATCTACGCAGAAGGACAAAGAAGATATGTTGAAAGCCTCAGCGCATACGCAAGACAATTTCTCTCACTCATGAACAAACCAGACGTTGATAGTATCGACGGACTCTCACCAGCAATTTCCATAGAACAAAAAACAACAAGCAAAAATCCACGCTCAACAGTTGGAACAGTTACAGAAATCTATGATTACCTCAGACTTCTCTTTGCAAGAATGGGAACACCACACTGTCCAATACACCATACAAAAATCCAACGACAATCACCAACAAAAATAACACAAACAATCATAAAAAAATATCTTGGAAAAGAAGTAAAAATATTCTCCCCAGTAATCAGAGATAAAAAAGGAACATACGAAACAACACTCCAAGATTTCTTCAAAGAAGGATACACCAAAGCAAGAGTGAACGGAAAAATAATAGATTGTGATAAACCACCAAAACTTGAACGATACAAAAAACACACTATTGAGATACTCGTAGATACCATACTTGTTTCTGAAGAAGAATCAGACAGACTGCAAGAAGCAGTAGAAAGCGCACTTCACCTTGATGATGGACTCGTTGTTGTCAACAAAGAACTCTACTCAGAAAAAATGGCCTGTCCAGAATGCGGACTCGTCATTGAAGAACTACAACCTAGAATGTTCTCATTCAATACACCATACGGTGCATGTGAAGAATGTAGCGGCTTAGGAATAAAACAAGAAATAGACGCAAGTCTCGTCATACCAGATGGAAACAAAAGTATAATGGATGGCGCAATTGCAATCTATGGAAAAATGGAAATGAGTTGGAGAGGACAACAACTCAAAGTTATAGGAGAAAAATATGGATTTGAGTTATGGACTCCATTAAAGGAATATACAAAAAAACAAAAAAACATACTACTCTACGGAATTGAAGAAAACATAAAAGGTCGATGGTCAACAGGAGCCAATATGAACTTTGAAAAGGGATGGGAAGGAGTTATTCCACAATCAGTTCGACTTCACAAACATACCGAATCAGATTATAGAAGAAAAGAACTCGAAAAATTTATGCGCATACTCCCTTGTCCAAGATGTGAAGGAAAAAGACTCAAAGAAAAAGTCCTCGCAGTAACAATCGAAAAAAAATCAATTGTAGACGTCACAAATATGTCTGTTGAAAAAGCAGTACAATTCTTTGAAAAAATAAAAGTCAGTAAAGAAGAAGAACTCATCGCAAAACCGATACTCAAAGAAGTCAATTCAAGACTCAGCTTCCTACTAAATGTAGGTTTAGGATATCTCAGCCTCTCAAGAAGCGCAGGAACACTCTCAGGAGGAGAAGCACAAAGAATACGACTAGCAACACAAATAGGGGCTAATCTCACAGGAGTATTATACGTTCTCGATGAACCAAGTATAGGACTTCATCAAAGAGATAATGTGCGACTCATACAAACACTGCAAAAACTAAGAGACTTAGGAAACACACTCATTGTCGTTGAACACGATGAAGAAACAATACAACACGCAGATTATATAGTAGACATAGGGCCAGGTGCAGGAGTGCACGGTGGAGAAATAATCGCGCAAGGAACAATAAAAAATATTATGAAAGAAAAAAAGTCTTTAACAGGACAATACATTTCAAGAAAAAAAATAATTCCTTATCTCAAAGAAAGACGAGAAACAAAAGAATTCTTCACAATAAAAGGAGCACAAGAAAATAACTTAAAAAATCTAGATATAGCAATACCAAAAAAAGTCATGACACTTATAACAGGAGTAAGTGGCTCAGGAAAATCAACACTTATACACCAAATACTCTACAAAGCACTCATGAAAGAAATCCACGGATCAAGACCAAATCCTGGAAAACATAAAAAAATAGAAAATATTGAAAGCTTTGAAAAAGTAATAATAATCGATCAATCACCAATTGGAAAAAGTCCACGAAGCAACCCTGCAACATATACAAAAGTCTTCGATGACATTAGACAAATATTTGCAATGACAGCAGAAGCAAAACTTAGAGGATACCCTTTAGGAAGATTCTCATTTAATGTGAAAGGCGGACGATGCGAAAAATGTCGAGGCGACGGATCTATAAAAATAGAAATGAACTTTTTACCAGACGTATACATTGAATGCGATGAATGTAAAGGGAAAAGATA
>CAZFEG010000039.1:0-8237 GCA_964517565.1 uncultured Methanosarcinales archaeon | reverse complement strand
CCAACAAGATTATTCAACGGAGGACCTTGATGTAACATAGTCTCAGAGAGAGTTTCTTTTTTTACAAAGTAATACAAATGGCAACGTTCAGAATCATAATGCCAAGAGAAAGAATCAATAGTAAAATCGTGAAGACCAAGATGCCTGTTTAAAAATTCAAAAACTTTAAGAACTTTAGTTGCAACAACATCTTTCTTACCAAGAAGAGGAATAATTTCTACAACAAACAAATCTTGCGAAGAAGTCTTTTGATCTTTTATTTTATCCAAATCAAAATCAGGAATTACAAAGAAATCTTCTGAAGGTGCAGCCATAAAGGCTTTTGCAATAGCAATAAAGGCAAGATACTTTTCTTGAGAAAGAGCAGCAGAAGCATTTCTTTCAGGATCAATAGGATCGATAACAATAAGAGGAGAAACTAATTTGGCTTCATTAAGTTCTTTGAAAACATCACTATGCTTTTTTTCAGAATCAATAACAGTAACTGAACCCCACTGAGAAACTGCTTGAAGCAATTCTTCAAAGCCACCATAATGAATAACTAAAATATCTAAAACATGACCAGAAAAACCATTAATAAAACTTTCAGCACCGTAAAGTTCACAAGATTTACAAAATTGTTTTGCAAGACGAATATCAGACTGGAGCTTTGAACTTAGAAATTTCTTCACCCAAAAAACATGAAGGGGAGACATATCAGTAACATTAGCTGCATCTTTTGAATCCTCAATATATTTTACAGGAACAATTTCAAAGAACATATCTTTATAGAAAAAAGTAAAGTAATCTCGAGAGCCATGAACGCGTTCAAGAACAATGCTTTTTTCAGATGCGAAAGTCATCAATAATAATTCAAGACTTGAAGAAATATCTGGAAGAGAAGATTTGAAACGAACAAAAATATCTACATCAAAATTTCCTTTAAGAAAAGTGCCTTTCGCTGTACTTCCACCAGGAACAACCTCGAGATCAATATTATTCTTTTTTGCAGCGTCAAGAATTAAAGAAGTTACAGAAGATACAACAGAGTTCAAACTAGTAACATCTTCAGATGAAGGACTAATTTCTTTGATTATTCTGTCATAATTGATAAGAGCCACAATAAACGGAGAAAAAGAGATAGAGTTTAAAAATGTATCATATCATCAAGACACAAATTAAACAACAGAAAAACAAAGAAAATGCTCAAATGAAAGAAAATAAAAACAAAATAAAAAACTAACCCAAATAAGACATTTGTTTCTTTTCAGATTCTGAAACTGTTTTAGTGGTATTTTGTAAAATATCCTTTAGCTTTTTCTCAAAAAGTTCAGCCTGCATAAGAAGAGGCTGGACATTAAGCTCAAACTTCAAATATTTATCTAAGAACTCAATAACTTTTGCAGCTGCACGACTATCAGGAATCTTTGCTTTAGTTGGAGCAAAAAGACAACCAATGTTTTTTTCACGAAGTAAAAGAGATGCAGTAACACCCATAATAACAGATTCTTTTATAGGCTCAGCACCTAAAGAAGCAAATTTATCATTATTAAAACAATAGAGTTTATCACTATCATCGCCAGAAACACCTTCAATAGAAATAGTTTCTTTAATACCTAACTGCTTAATAATTTGCTGAACCATCTCAGCAATTTTCCACTCGAAACCTTTCACGTCTAAAATCGCGTGAAGAATAACTAAGTCATACTGTTTATTGTAATAAATACCCATAGGATTTACGAGTTTACCTTTGTGAATAGCAATAGTAGGTGCTAATTCATCATAAATGAACTCACCAATCAATTCACAATTTAATTGTTCAATCAAGTATTCAGTAACTATAGTCCCAACAAGACCAAAACCAGGAAAACCCTCAATAAGAATTCTTGCCTTAGGTTTTTTATGTAATATTATATCCATCATTCACACACTCCAAAAATAATAATAATAATAATCATGAAAATTCGTCATAATTGTTGTACCGTGAATGGCATAAACACCCACGACCTGAAGGACGGGGTGTGAAAAGCAACAATTATTCAAAAGACGAATTTTGTGATACAAAGAAAGACTATGTCTTTCTTGTACAAGAATTGTAAAAACAATTCTTTGTACCAAAAATTTCGACCTAAAGGTCGGGGTATTACTTTGAAACATTTTGATGTTTCTAAGTCTTAGAACGCTCACTAGCGTTCCAAGAAACCCCAGAGAAAAAATCTCTGTTGAAATTTTTTAGTATAATAATAAAATTAGAAGATGATGATTTAAAAACGTTTGGTCTAGACTATTTCGGTTCAATAGGAAAAGAATAGCCATATTCAGAAGAACCAACCTCATATTGCTCTAAAAAAGTTGTATCAGTAGACCCTTGAGAAACAATACCAATATTCTGCGTTACATCAAGAGGAATATGTGCCGTAAAGTTTCCAGATCGTGAAGCATACGCCACAACAATCTCATCTTTGGAAAGAGAATAATGAGTGGATAATACAGGTTTATTTTCAACCAATAAGTGATTCCATCCTTCAAAGACTTTAAGCTCATTATCTTTAATATGAGGATTTGCAGAGTCATAAGATCCAGTTGGGATCATAAAAACACAAGCATAGTCATAAGATGCTAAAATAGATTTACCAGTGGAATCAGCGAATTCAATAGTTAGAGGATTATCTTTATTAAGAACAGCTCTAAAAGGCGCAACATTTTTTGGAACGCCAGCAACAAATCCAGGAAGAGAATCAGAAGCGTTGAAAAATACAGAAGAATACATCTGATCTTTAGAACCATTTTCTGGAGAGATACAGGAATGCGCCATAACTAAGGCAAAAGCACCAAGGACTATATTTGTTAGTTTTTTCATTTTTTTAACCTAAATATCAAAACCCTGCTAAAAACTATAAGCGAACGCAGTCTTTAAACATACAGCAAGCAAACCGAGTCATTTATAAATAAAAGTGCATTTCTCAACTAGTACTGAGAGCAAAATAAGCTGTAACAGAAACTGTTCTGGCGACATCTCGGAGGATATAAAATGGCAGAAATTAAAGTAAATATTGGCGACGGTAAAGCTAAGAAAACATACAACAAAACACTAACTGAAGACCAGTTAGGACCATTTCTCGGAAAAAAAATAGGCGATACTGTAAAAGGTGAAGCACTAGAACTTGCAGGATACGAACTAGAAATTATGGGCGGATCAAATAGTGATGGACTTCCAATGAGAAAAGATGTAAACGGATTTGCAAAAAAGAAAATCCTTATTGTTGGCGGAGTAGGACTTCGAAAAACAAAATATAAAGGTTCAAAAATTAGAAAAACAGTAGCTGGAAATACAATCTTCGAAAAAACATCACAAATCAATTTGAAAGTTGTTAAATACGGCAAAGAACCTATCGAAATGCAAAGTAGCAAAGCTACTAGCACACCAGAACAAAGTTCTAAGTGAACCAGTTGAAGCAGAAGCTCCGGCAGAAGCAGCAACTGAAAAAAAAGCTGAATAAGCTTTCATTTTTTATTTTTTTAATTTCTCATTCTTCTCATAATAAACAAGTTGTCAGAAACTATGAGAAAAAGTTATTGACAGAGAAATAAATTCTTTTCAAATACTTCAAAAAACTAACAAAATATAGGAAAATGTTGAATTCTCATAAATTGTAACAAAACGTATACTGCAGTGGAAATAAGGGGGTCTACTAATTGTTCTAAATAAGCAGAAAAGAGACATACAGAGGCTCATACGTGGAAATTCATTATAATCGATAAAAAAACACCATTATTTCTCATGAGCGCAAATTGAACAAACTTTATAAATGAGAATGAGTATAAAAACAACATAATGATTGGCTCCAGAAAACAATACGACCGCAAAACAGACTACATCAAAGAATTTGGTAGTAAATTTAAATCAGGGCCAGCATGGAAAGTAGAAGTATCAGAATTTGTAAATGCAAAAGATGCTAGAGGATACCAAACAGCAGATGATACAAATGAAGACGCATATCCAGAACCAGTAAAAAGACAAAGATTTGTTATAGAACACCCAACTGAAAGCATAGAAGAAATATATTACTGGACAATACATTATCTACGAAACGAATTAGGATTCCCACATATCGATAAAATCTACGACATTTTCTCAGCATCAGAAAGCAGCGCAATGTTTGGAAACATGGCACAAAGACTCTCAATACAACAAGATAGAGCAGCACAATTTCTCAGAGGAATATCAGAACTTGTAAGACAGCTCTTCGCAATAGTAAGAGAGCTGAGAATTATTGACGAGCGATTAGAACCATACAAACAATGGAAAACAAGTAAAAGTGCAGACATCACGCTAAAACACACCTACGTATCCCTAGTTGAGCAAGGAGCAAACAACCCAGACTCAGTTTACTCTCTAGCAGCAAAAGTAGGATTCACAGTATTACCTGATCTTTTTTTTAACACACATGTATACAATCTTGAAAAACTAGACGGCGAAATAGAAAAAGGACAAACAAAAGAATTTAACAAAGTCGTAAAAACAGTTCTCAAAAGAAAACTCTACCAATACATTAACTGGAAACAAAAATCAGAAAAAGAACTTATTGCAAGAAGACAATTCCAATTAAGATACACAAGACAACACTGGGCAGTAATCCAGATGTATATGGCATGGATAAAACCATACCTCAAAACAATACAAAGACTCACAGGAAAAAGTAGTCATATGGAAAGTCCAGAACTCATAGGAGCATTTGACACAACAAAACTAGAAATTGAAATACTCGCAAAAAAACCACTCAATATGGCAAAACAAGACGGACATTACAGTTGCGTACTAGCCAGATTTACCTACACAACAAAACCAACACTCACATACAAACCAGAATATCAAAGTCAAGCAGTAGGACACGCAGGACAAGTAACTGTCGACTATAGATCATACGGTTGGCATGATGAAGACATCGCAGCATACAAAAAAATGCGACAAGAAGAAGACTTTGAAATTCTCAGAGGACTTGACGAACACATAGGTGGAGCATTTGACCTACTCGGAGAAGACTTTGAAAAATACTTGATAGAAGCAGAAGACGACGATGCTATAGGACGAGACAAAACAAAAAAAGAACAAATAGAAAAATCAAAAAATTCAGCACAAGAAGCACACGACAAACATTACAAATTTAAAAAATGGGGGCTACTCGAACCGTTCATGGATATGGGCGCAGGAATGGGAGAACTCGTATCAGCAATATTCACAGGATCGCAAAGTAAAAAACCAGTTGTAACAAGCAACCCAAAAGCGCGAGACAAAGATAAACTAAAAAAAGCAGGGAAAACTGCATCAGCTCAAGCAGGAATTCTCTACATCGTTTACAAAAAAGCCCACAGATATCTGGCTTGGTAAAAACAGAATTAACTTCTATCTAACAAAAAATTAATTCATAAAAATAGA
This sequence comes from uncultured Methanosarcinales archaeon, assembly GCA_964517565.1. GTDB lineage: Archaea > Nanobdellota > Nanobdellia > Woesearchaeales > SKGA01 > SKGA01. The sequence continues at coordinate 2,821 of CAZFEG010000039.1, read as the reverse complement.
TAACTATATAAATATAAAACTCAATAAAATACATTATGAGAAAATGCTCTAAGTGCGGAAAAACCTCGAAAGAAGGTCAATATTTAGAAGTAGCTGATAAAATTGAATGCTTTAACTGCATAAAGAAAAATAAAGGATCACTAAAGATGCATTTTTCTAAATTAAAACCTAAAAAAATATCTTGTCCATACTGTGAAGCAACTTACGATTACAAATTAAGAGAATGTCCAAAATGTAAAGGATGGAATCCAATTTATGACTTCCATTTTGAAGAATTTTTTGTAAATACACTTATAGGACAACTAGTCATACTCATTCCAGTTTTTATTATCTTAGCAATAATAGACACCAATTTCTTAAATATAGGAATTTTACTACTAGCAGCAATTGCAATAATAGTACTCCTAGATGCAATATTTTTTAGCATAATGTTCTATCTAGGTAGATGGATTCGTTATAAGATCTCTAGAAAATCATAAGAGTCACACATAACTTTTAGAAAAAAACGTGACACCCTTAAGTTAATACATAAAAAAGTTATTTAATTTATTTTTTAGTAATTTCTAAAATTAAATCTTCAAAATGAGGATAATAAATTCCACCCCACAAAGGATCATTTTCAAAATAAGCTAGTTCATTTATTGAAGAATTAAGAGTGACAGGAATAGAAAAACCAGCCCAATTTTTTCCAGATTTTAGCTTTTTGCAATAATCTCTCGCATCATCCCCAATACTGCTAGACATTAAAATGGATATCACACCAATCCCTGATTGCAAGCCCCTTGGCCACCCAGCATAATTCTTCTTTGCAAAAATAAAAGCCTCAGATAAATGTTTTTCTATTAAATCAACAGTTATGTTTTCGTTCCCAAAATCAGAAACAACAATGAAGGTGTTTAGTTGTGTTGCAAACCAACCCCATTTAAATTTTTTTTCGTATCCAATTACGGTCGGTTTTTTAAGTATTTCTTCTTCTGAAATAAAAATTGATTTTGATTTTAAATTCTTCTTGATTAATTTCAGATTCATTTTTATTCTCCGCAACATTAGTTAAATAATGCATTTATTTTAGATTACAATAATAGGTATTGTAGGACAAGAGATTAATAAAACTTTTGAAAAGAAGGGCTTGTTGGAAAACGAAGACAAATATATATTGGAGCACAGCCATATTATTTTTTACAAGGTAAAAAATTGGCCTCCCTCGGCGCCAATATACACATTTGAGTATTTTGCAACAAGCCTGAAAAGAAATAAATCCAGACTCAGAACTTAAAGTTCTTAGCTAAACTCCCCAAGATAGGAATAGATTTCTTTTTATGGTCAAGAGCAAAAATAAATCCTAGTAAACCAAGGACGAAAAGACCAAGACCTAAAAGCCACCACACAAGAGCAAGGAAAGGCAAGAGTGAGGAAAGCATGTTTAAAGCAATAACTGCGATCAATAAAACTAATCCTTGTTTTGCATGAAATCGTACAAAGGAATCTTTTCGCATATTATCATCTAGTGCAAACCAAAGTATACCGACAAACAAATAAGATAAAGCAGCACACCAGTTTTTATCAGTTATATTTTTTGAATTTTTTTTTACCATCTTGTTTAACGCAAATGAACTTCTAAAATATCGCCGTCAATAAGTTTGTGCCTTGTCATTACTTTCTGACCATCAAACTTAGCACTTTCACCCCAAACTCTGGCGAAACGAAACTTACTCACAAAATCTTTGTGCAATTTATTACAAACGTCTTTCACAGTGAAATTACGAAAAACAATAAGAGGAATATCCATATCGGCAGGCTTCGTAGGTTCTTTGAGATAAATACGAATAAGATCCAATTTTTGAAAAATTGCTTCTCGCAGTTCATCAATTCCATCCCCTTTCTGCGCACTAATAGCTAAATCAGCATGATTATTTTTCATAATTTTTTTTAGTTCAGCGGGAGTTACAAGATCAGCCTTATTAACAATAGTAATTGAAGGCATATATTTTTTGTTATCTTCAATGCAATCAATAAATTGATCAACAGTAATATTCTCACGCAAAACAACATCAGCATTATTAATACGGAACTCTTTGAGAACGGCAGTAATCGTTTTTTTATCAAGATGCGTAAGCTTAACAGTAGCACCAGAACGAATACCATCCTTTACAGTCTTCACAATTTTGACATCAGGTTTTCTCTGATTAAGACGAATATGAGTATCATAGATTTCTTTAACAATAACATTATACTCTTGAGGACGCGTTGCGTCAAGAAGAATAATACAAATATCTGCACCACGCATACTCGCAAGAACTTCCTTCCCACGACCACGACCAGAAGCAGCACCCTTCACAATACCAGGAACATCAAGAATCTGAATCTTTGCATGTTTATAGGTCATCACACCAGGAATACAAGTAAGAGTGGTGAAGGCATATGCCGCAATAATTGATTTTGCACCAGACTCAATAGCTTTCATAAATTTATGTTTGCATGAGCAATGGGCCAGATGAATATGATTAATATTAAACTTATATTCTCCGTCCCGTTCAAAGTAATGATCGGCTGAGCAATGAACTGCATCAAACTTCTCCTTAAGTTCAAGAGCGCGAGTAGTTTTACCTGTACCTGGGAGTCCCCGCATTATAAAAATTTTCTTCATAGTATTATTCCTTTAAACAAGTTGAATAGATCCGCCACAGCCGTGTTGATAACGAGTTCCTTTCAACATTTTATTTTTGCGAGTAGTCGTGATATAAAATTCACTACCACAAGAACACCTAACCATATGGCGCATTTGAGGTTTTCTATGTTTAACATGATACGAGTGTTTTTC
>CAZFEG010000038.1:0-8240 GCA_964517565.1 uncultured Methanosarcinales archaeon | reverse complement strand
GTTCTATTCATTGAAGATGGAGGATGAAAAAGCTCAAACTGTTTTGAACCCGCAATATTATTGACGCGATAGGCTATAGTAATACCGTCAACAGATTCTATTGTTTTCTCGTCATAGGATTCAAGCATAAAGAACTTCAAGATGACACGACTTATAAATGTTTTGGTCTGTAACTACTTATTAGGGAAGTCAATAACCAAAAGCCTTTAAAAGGGAATTAAACAAAGAAAAACGAAGAAAAAAAGCACCAAAAAGTACAACGAGCGACAAAAAGACAAACAAAATGATAAAAACAAGGCCAATTTAAGGAAAACAGAGGCTAATAACCCAAAGCTTTATAAAACAAATTCTTTTCCTCGAATCGTTGGTTTGTAGTTCGTAGATTATCATATGCCCTGATAGTGTAGTTCGGCCTATCATGCGGCCCTGTCGAGGCCGCGACCCGGGTTCGAATCCCGGTCAGGGCGTTTAATATCATCAAAATAAGCTAACAAATTATTATGAGCCGGTAGCTCAGCCTGGTAGAGCACCTGACTTTTATGGCAACTACAATCGTGTAAGTGCCTGCAGAAATCAGGTGGTCGCGAGTTCAAATCTCGTCCGGCTCGCCATATAATATATTTTGCGCAAAAGATATTTGAAAGATAAGTTATCATCATTAATTTTGTCTTGAACTAATATTTTCATCAAGCTAATCTCAAGGGGGAGTAGAACGCATGACCGAAGAAGCAATCAAACACATTCTCATTCCAGAACACGTAAAAATCTCTAAAGAAGAGAAGACCGCGTTATTGGAGAAATATTCAATTACAGAAAAAGAACTGCCAAAAATAAGTAAAAATGACATGGCAATCCGGCACCTGGACGCAATACCAGGAGATGTAATCAAAATAACACGTACCAGCCCAACAGCAGGGAAAATAGCATTCTACAGAGGTGTATCCAATGAGTAAAGAACAAATGAAATTCATGGACCCAGGACTATTACTTACAAAATTCTTTGAAGAAAACTCACTCATACAAGCAGATCTGAGATCATTCAATAATTTTATTGAAAAAGAATTAAATAATATCCTAGAAGAAAACAGAATTATCGAACCAACTATCATTCCCCCAAATGTAGAAGATTTCAAAATTCGACTTGATAATATCTGGGTAACAAAACCAGAAATTACAGAAGCAGACGGTTCAAAAAGAGATATTCTCCCAGCAGAAGCAAGACTACGAAAACTTTCTTACTCAGCACCAATCTATATGGAAGTATCAGCGCACATTAACGGCGTACAAAGAGAAGACTTCAAATTACAAATAGGAAACTTACCAATTATGCTCAAAAGTAAATTCTGCCATCTGAGTACTATGACAGAAGAAGAGCTTATCAAAAGTGGCGAAGATCCAAGTGACCCAGGAGGTTACTTTGTTGTAAACGGAACAGAAAAAGTTCTTGTAAAAATCGAAGATCTCGCATCAAACAGATTAATGATTAACAAGGCAAGCACAGGAATGTCACTATTTGTTGGAAAAATATTTTCAGAAAGAGGAAGTTATAAAATTCCTCACCAATTTGAAAAATTAAAAGACGGACTGTTCTACTTAACATTTACAAGAGTAAAAAGAATACCAGTTGTACTTCTCATAAAGGCTTTAGGAATGCTTAAAGACGAAGACATTATGAAAAATATCGGATTAGAAACTGACGGTGAAGTTTTTGTTAATCTCTTCGAATTTGTTGACGTAAAAGACAGAGAAGAAGCACTTGACATGGTTGCAAAGAAAATTGGAATCACACAAGCAAGAGAAATAAGAGTTCAAAGAGTAGAAGAAATTCTTGACAAATATTTGTTACCTCACCTTGGAACTGTTCCAGAAGAAAGAGATTTTAAAGCAACAAATATTTGTAAATACCTCAAACAATTTATTCTAACAACAAAAGGAGATCTACCACTAACTGACAAAGACCATTATGCAAATAAAAGACTGAAATTATCAGGCGACTTACTAGCAGACTTGTTCAGAGTTAATATGAAAGTTCTCATCGGAGATTTATTATACAATTTCCAAAGAATCGTAAAAAGAGGAAAGATACCTTCCATCAAAGTTATAATCAGAGAAAAACTTTTGACCCAAAGAATATACAGTAGTATGGCAACAGGAAACTGGGTTGGAAATCGAACAGGCGTATCACAACGTATCTCTCGACAAAATTTCTTGGAACTTATATCATCCCTACAAAGAGTATTCAGTCCACTCTCTTCAAGTCAAGAAAACTTCGAAGCAAGAGCACTACACTCAACACATTTAGGAAGATTATGTCCAAGTGAAACACCAGAAGGATCAAACATTGGTCTGAGAAAAAATCTTGCAATTCTAGCAGATGTAACACAACAAGTCAATGAGGAAGAACTTACAAAGGCACTCAAGACTATGGGATTGGAGACTATATAAAATGGCTGACGTATTCATGGATTACAAATTCACCGGAACTGTAAAAGATGCAAAAACTTTTGCAGAAAGAATCATTTCAGAAAGAAGAATGAACAGACTTCCGCTTTCAGTTAACGTATTTTTTGACGAAAAAACTAACAACGTTTATGTTGAAACAAGTAAAGGAAGAACTATTCGACCACTTGTAGTTGTTAAAGAAGGAAAAAGTCTTATCACACCAAGACACGCAGAACAACTCAAAAAAGGAGAACTCGCATGGTCAGATTTAGTTAAACAAGGAATTATAGAATACCTTGACGCAGCTGAAGAAGAAAATACATACGTCGCATTCTTTGAAAAAGATTTAACTGCAGAACACACTCATCTTGAAGTAAGCGCAGTAGATATTGTAGGCGTCTCAACAGGACTCGTTCCTTTCGGACACCACAACCAAGGTGCACGTTTATCACAAGGTTCAAAAAACCAAAAACAAGGTATTGGATTTTATGCAGCTAACTACCCAGTACGAATGGATATGGATACAAACTTACTCCACTACCCACAAGTACCAATCGTATCAACAATATTATACGACCTTTCAGAATACAAAAAACACCCATCAGGCCAAAACGTAATTGTTGGAATAATGTCATACCAAGGATTCAACATGGAAGACGCAATTATTGTAAACAAAGGAAGTATTGATAGAGGATTTGGACGAAGTCACTATTACAAACCAATCATCACAGAAGAACTCCGTTATTCAGGTGGATTACTTGATGAAGTTGGTACACCTGACAAAGATGTAAAAGGATACCGAACAGAAAAAGATTACAGATTCTTAGAAGATGACGGAATCATTCATCCAGAAGCAAAAATCGTAGAAGGAGATGTAGTTATAGGAAAAACATCCCCACCAAGATTCCTTAATGCAATGGAAGAATACAACCTTGCAACAAGTTCAAGACGAGAATCATCAATGAGTCTTGCTCATGGACAAAAAGGAACAGTTGATATGGTTTTTTTAACAGAAAATGCTGAAGGAAACAAACTCATTCAAGTACGACTTCGAGAACAAAGAACACCAGAAATTGGAGATAAATTCACTTCTCGACACGCACAAAAAGGAGTTATCAGTTTACTCGTACCAGAAATAGACATGCCTTTTAGTTCAACTGGAATTAAACCAGACATTATCTTCTCACCACACGGAATTCCAACACGAATGACAATAGGTCACTTATTAGAACTTCTTGGCGGAAAAGTTGGAGCACTCAGTGGTCGAACAATTGACGGAACAATGTTCCACGCAGAAAAAGAAGAAGACATGAGAAAAGAACTCGCAGGTCACGGTTTCAAAGAAAATGGAACAGAAACAATGTATAACGGTGCAACCGGTGAACGATACGACGTCCAAATATTTATTGGACCAATGTACTACCTCAGACTAAAACACCAAGTACGAAATAAAATTCATTCACGTGCAAGAGGTCCAATCCAGCTATTAACTCGACAACCAACAGAAGGTCGACTAAAAGAAGGAGGACTCAGATTAGGAGAAATGGAGAAAGATACATTCGTAGCACACGGTGCAAGTCTTTTACTAAAAGAACGATTCGATTCAGATAAAACAGTTCTACCAATCTGTGAAGACACAGGAATCATAGCAGTACATGACACAAGACGAGAAAAATACTATTGTCCAGTTTCAGGAGAAAATGCTGAAATAAACAATATTGAAATATCGTATGCGTTCAAACTAATATTGGATGAGTTCAAATCACTCTGCATATATCCAAAGCTTGAACTTAAATCAAAATACTAAGGGGACGAAAAGATGGAAGATTTTATTTTCAAAAAAGTTGGCTCAATCACATTTGGTATCATGAGTCCTAAATTTATTAAAGGAACAGCAAGTGCAAAGATTGTAACACCGGAACTATACGACAAAGAAGGATACCCAGTAGACGGAGGTCTTATGGATGTTCGACTTGGAGTAATTGATCCAGGACTAAAATGTAAAACCTGTGGTTTAAAACTCAAAGAATGCCCAGGACACTTCGGATACATTGAATTAGCAAGACCAGCAATCCACATAAAATTTATTGAACTCGGACTGGACTTACTACGATTAACATGTAGAGAATGTGCAAGAATATTATTACCTGATGAAAAAATTAGTGACCTACACGGAGAGCTAGCAACCATCAGTCAATATGGAACTGACGCAGAACGAAGAAATTATCTTAAAGAAGTAGTTGCAGGACTCAAAACAATCACAAAATGTCCGCACTGCCTAGCAAAACAACTTAAAGTAAAACTAGAAAAACCAACTACCTTCATGGAAGACGATAAAAGAATTAGTCCAATTGAAATTAGAACACGGTTTGAAAAAATCATGGATAGTGATTTAGAAGTTTTAGGAATTAATCCAGAAGTTGCAAGACCTGAATGGACAATACTAACTGTTCTTCCAATACCCCCAGTAACTATGAGACCAAGTATCACACTTGAATCAGGTGAAAGAAGTGAAGACGATCTCACACACAAATTAGGAGATATCGTTCGGATTAACCAAAGATTATTTGAAAATATTAATGCAGGTGCACCAGAAATTATTGTTGAAGACCTTTGGGATCTTTTACAATACCACGTTACAACATTCTTTGACAATGATGTATCACAACTACCACCAGCAAGACATAGAAGTGGACAACCACTAAAAACATTAACAGCACGTATCAAATCCAAAGAAGGAAGAATTAGACACAACCTTGCAGGAAAACGTGTAAACTTTAGTGCACGTGCAGTTATTAGTCCAGATCCAAAACTAGAAATTAATGAAGTAGGAGTTCCAAGAATTTTTGCAAAGAAATTAACCGTTCCAGAAAAAATTACTGAATGGAATATGGATTACTTGAAAAAATTTGTAGAAAAAGGAGCAGATGAATATCCTGGAGCAAATTATATTGTTCGACCAGATGGCCGACGTAAGCGAATTACTGACGAAACAAAAGAACAGCTTCTTGAAGAACTGGAACCAGGTCTTATTGTAGAGCGACACCTTATGGACGGTGACGTTGTATTATTCAATCGACAACCAAGTCTACACAAAATGAGTATGATGTGTCACAGAGTTAGAGTTTTAGACGGACTCACATTACGTCTTAACCCAGCAGTATGTGCACCATATAACGCAGACTTTGATGGAGATGAAATGAACTTACACGTTCCACAAACAGAAGAAGCTCGAGCAGAAGCAGAAATTCTTATGCAAGTAGAAACACAACTTATTTCTCCTCGTTACGGACTATCAATTATTGGTTGTAACCAAGACGCGATTAGTGGAAACTACCTTCTCACAAAGAAAGACTTCAAAATGCCTTTCGAAGAAGCAGTAGATATGCTGATGTCAATTGGAGAAACAGACTTCTCAAAACTACCAAGAAACGAAACAATCACAGGTAAAGAATTATTTAGTGTTCTCTTACCAGAAGGATTTAATTTCAAAGCACCTAATAAAAATTACAAAGTAGAACCTGAAGACCCTGAAAGTATGGTCGTCATTAAAAATGGGGAACTTGTACAAGGTGTTCTTGACAAAGAAAACTTAGGTGATGGAAGTGGATTACTTCTTAGACAAATTCACAAAATCCACGGACCAGAAAAAACTATTATTTTCCTTGGAAAAATCTATAGATTAGGAATTGAAGTTCTTTACAGAGTAGGATTTACAGCAGCTATTAGTGACAGTGACTTAACAAAAGAAGGTCAAACAAAAGTTTCAAAAACAGTTGTTGACGCAGAGAAAAAAGTAATTGAACTTATTAAACAATTCAACGAAGGAAAACTTGAATCAATTCCAGGATATAATGTACGAGAAACACTCGAGCTAAAAATCCTAGAAGCACTTAACAAAGCACGTAATGTTGCTGGTCAAATTGTTACAGACACCGCAGTTCATTCCAACTCAATGGACATGGTAAAATCTGGTGCAAGAGGTAACATTATTAACATGGCGCAAATGAGTGCAATTGTAGGACAGCAAGACCTTCGTGGTGGAAGAATCACAAAAGGATACGGTGGAAGAACACTCTCTTGTTTCAAACAAGGAGACTTAGGTCCAGAAGCACATGGATTTATTAGAAACGGATTCAAAAGCGGTCTTAAACCACATGAAGCATTTTTCATGGCAATGACTGGAAGAGATTCACTGATGGATACAGCTTTGAGAACACCAAAATCCGGTTATCTGTATAGAAGACTAGCAAATGCAATGCAAGACTTGAAGATAGAATACGATCACACTGTACGAGACGCATCTAAAAAAATCGTTCAATTCGCTTACGGCGAAGACGGTATCGCAGTCGCGAAAAGTGAAGGTGGCATCCTTAATGTAAAAAAAATAATTGCCGAAACATTGGAGGAATAAAAAAATGAAAAAATTCCTAGAAGCATACGTAAAGATATTACCAAACAAACTATTAAATGAAGTTGAAGAAAATACTCCATCTGGTTTAAGCCCTGCAAAGAAAAAGAAAGTTATCGAAGCAGTATATAAAGAATATCAAAAATCTTTAGCTGAACCAGGAGAAAGTGTAGGAATTTTAAGTGCTGAAAGTATTGGGGAACCATCAACTCAGATGACACTGAACACATTCCACCTTGCAGGAGTATCTGAAGTAAATGTAACTACAGGTCTTCCAAGAATTATAGAAGTTCTTGACGGAAGAAAAACTATCAGTACAGAAACAATGAACATTTACCTCAACGAACCACACAATAAAGGCGAAGATATCACAAAAATTGCTGCACAACTAAAAGAAACAGCTTTTGAAAGTTTCATCAACGAAATAGATATCAATATTTCTTCAGCAACACTTACCATTACACTAGATAATGCGAAAGTGAAAGAAGCAGAATTAGATATGAAAAAAATTCTTAAATTGCTAGAAAAAGCATTCAAAGGATACAAATTTTCTGAAGAAAAAGGAAAAATTCATATCAAACCTTCAAAAGAAGAAAATATTAACGAACTCTATAAACTTAAAGAAAAAGTAAAAGAAGTCTTTGTTCACGGTATAAAAGGACTAAAACAAGTAATACCTGTAAAACGAGAAAAAGAATATGTTATTCTCACAGCAGGAACTAATCTTAAAGAAGTAATGAAACTAGAATTTGTCGATATTACAAGAACTGTATCAAATCACCTTTTTGAAGTTGAAAAACATTTTGGTATTGAAGCAGCAAGACAACTTATTATTGATGAGATTAATAAAGTTCTTGATAGTCAAGGTATACCAATTGATGTACGACACATTTTACTTGTTGCAGATACAATGACCACTAGTGGACATGTACTTGGAATTAACAGATACGGTATTGTTAAAGAAAAACCATCCGTACTTGCAAGAGCAAGTTTCGAAACACCAATTAAACATCTTATCAGCGCAGCATTAAGCGGTGAAAGAGATAATTTAAACAGTGTTATTGAAAATGTTATGATGAACCAACCAATTCCAGTTGGAACAGGATTACCAAGTTTAGTAACTGCAGGTGTCATGAATCCGGACCACCACAAAGTTCTAAAAAAATCTAAAAAAGTCTAAACAAGACTTTATTTTTTATTTTCTATTTTTTTTAATTTCTTTCTAAGCCCTATTTTCACTTATGACATGAACTAAACACAAGTAACTAGTAAAAACAACGACTTTTCTAAGCTATATAAACAAAAATTTCTAAAAAAAATTCAACAAAGTTCATATATATCCACTCCCAAGGAAGCACTATGTTTACTAAAGATACTGAATTTCTTG
>CAZFEG010000037.1:3485-8244 GCA_964517565.1 uncultured Methanosarcinales archaeon | reverse complement strand
GTGTAACATGCCTGCAATAAAAAAAATTGCTGACAAACACAATTTGTTTATTGTTGAAGATGCTGCTCAAGCCCATTGTGCTGAATTTGATGGTGCGCGAGCAGGGTTTTATAGTGCTGCTGCAACATTTAGTTTTTATCCGGGGAAAAATCTTGGCGCTTATGGTGATGCGGGTGCAGTTGTTACTAATGATCTTTCTTTAGCTAAAAAAATATCTCAACTAAGAAATCATGGTCGAGTAGAAGGAGAAAAATATATTCACGAAATCGAAGCATATAGTGAGAGAATGGATGGCTTACAAGCGGCGGTGTTACTTGTTAAGTTAAAATATATTGAGAACTGGAACTCTCTGCGAAGAAAAAACGCAGAGTTGTATGATGAATTACTTTTAGATGTTAAAGATATATTTGTGCCTTCTACACATTCAAAAGCCTTATCGGTTTTTCATATATATGCAATCAAATTGAAAGATAAAAATAAAAGAGATGCTTTACTTTCTTTTTTGAGAAATAAAAATATTTCAGTTGGTGTCCATTATCCTATTCCTTTACATCTTCAACCAGCATATGTCTATTTGGATTATAAAAAAGGAGATTTTCCTGTTTCTGAATTGCTTGCTGAAGAGATTGTTTCTCTTCCTATGTTTCCCGAATTAAACTCTGATCAAATAAACTTTGTTTGTTCATCTATTAAGCAATTCTTTGAGCAATAAGATTTATCCAGAGATTTTGTTTCCAAAAATTCTTTTTACTAATGCTACTAACATACCCATCCCATAGCAGTAATGGATTATTGAGTAAACAAACATATTTTGTAAGCTGTTTTTTGGTTTAAGGAAACTAAACACTATTGTTATTATTGTATGAATCGCTAGTGGTACTACCAATAACCAAGAAAGAAAAATTATTAAGAATGGTAATGCACAAATATATGCTGCAAAAGCTAATGGAAAAAAAGGTTTGATGCTTAGCATTTTGTGTTTATAGAGAATATGTGTTCTTGATTCTCCATATGCATACATTTGTTTAATGAATTTTCTTGCTGTTGGCCTAACTTTGTAGTATGATATGATTTTTGGATTAAAAAACATTCTGAATCCTTTTTTTTTGATACGAAGATTAAATTCTCCATCTTGCCCAAATAAAAAATTTGTATCAAAAAAACCAATTTCTTTGACTACGCTTTTTTTATACAGCCCGTAAACAACTGTATCAACATAGCTTGCTTTTTTTGAATAACGATATGTTGAAATTCCTCCACCCCAAAAATTACTTGTTGCGTAAACAATGCTTTCTGTAATTTTGGTATTGTGGGACTTACTTTTCCAAACACCACCCACTGCCATAACATCTTTTGGTTGATGTATAATTGTTTTATATGATCTTTCAACCCAGTCTTTTTTTAACTGGCTGTGCGCACCTACAATACAAAAATAGTCTGCCTTAGATTCTTTAATACCTATATTGAATGCGTATGGTGTTCTTCGTTTAGGATTATCGTATAATTGTATTTTTATTCTTTCTATTTTATTTTTTCTTTTGAATTCTTTTACTTTTTCTTTTGTTTTATCTGTTGAGTTTCCATCTACAATAATTATTTCAAAAGATTTTTTGAATGTTTGATCGCAAATACTCTCTAACAAACTTTCAATATGTTTTTCTTCATTAAATGTGGCTATAATAATTGAGATGTGTGGTTTCATCGTCCTTTTAACTTCCATGCAATCATTTGTTTTAATATTCTAAAACCGTGTATTGGGCTTGTTCCTTTCGTTCTATCAAGGTATATTCTTTTAATTTCTATTTCTGTATAGTCTAGGCCTTTTGCTCTGAAAATCATTTCTGATTCCATTCCGTAGTCGTTACTTTTCCATCGTAATTGTTTGTAAGCTTTTGTCGTAAATGCTCTGAATCCTGATTGTGTGTCTTTTATATTCATTCCAAATAGTATTCTTGTTAGTATTGTGAGTCCCCAATTACCTATTGTTAATACCCATGGTGCATATTTATTTTTTTCCCTGCATCCAAACACCATATCTTTTCCTTTGAGTGCTTTAATGAATCGAGGGATGTCTTTTGGTAAGTGTTGTCCGTCGGCATCCATGAGAATAATGGTATCAAAACCGTTTTTAAGCGCGTAGTCGCATCCTTTTCTTGCTGCCGCGCCTTTTCCTTTGTTACGCTTTTGCGTAAGAACTATTGCTCCTGCTTTTTTTGCTAGTTTTGTTGTTTTGTCTGTACTTCCGTCATCAACAACAAGAACAGAAGAATGTATTTTTTTTACTTTTTTTACAACTTGTTCAATATACTTTTCTTCATTCCATGCTGGAATTATCACAATAGCTTTCATCTTTTAAAGATTTTTCTTTGTTCATTAATAAAGTTTATGTCTTATTCTTCTATTTGACTTATTTAGTCTTGTTCAAAGTGTTTTGTTCACTGGTCAAGTGCTTGTGAGCTTTAAATAGTTATTTTGGCTTTTATTTTGTATGGTTAAGTCAAATTCATTGATGATTTTTGAAGATTTGGAAATTAGACGTAAATGGTTTAATGAAGAATGGTGGTTTGTAATTAGAGATGTTGTTCAGGTTTTAACTGAATCTAAAGATCCTTCTCAATATTTGAAGCGTTTGAGGTCAAGAGATTCTTGGTTGAATAATCTATTCAAAGGGGGGGTCAAATTGTACCCCCCTTGGTTTGGAGTTCGAAACTAAAGGGGGAGTTCAAATGCTTCAGTCTTGGTCAACTAAAGGCATTCTTCGTCTTATCCAGTCTATTCCTTCTAAGAAAGCTGAGCCTTTCAAACAATGGTTGGCTCAGGTGGCTTATGATAGGGTGAAAGAGATTGAAAATCCTGAACTTGCTCAACAAAGAACCAGACTTATTTACCAAGCTAAAGGTTATTCTAATTCTTGGATTGAAAAACGTCTTAGAGGAATTTCTATTCGTGATGAATTAACGAGTGAGTGGTCTGAACGAGGCATAAACAATCCTCGAGATTTCGCTATTTTAACAGCAGAAATCAGCAAAGCAACCTTCGACATGACTCCTGCTGAATACAGAAAATTTAAAGGTTTGGATAAGGAAAACTTAAGGGACCATGCACTGAAATCAAAGATTTCTGGCATCCTAGAAATATAAAAATTTCTATGATATGGGTGATTTAGAATTAATATTTTCTATGTTGGGTGAGCAAGTTACTAAGGGGATTACCAAAACAGAGGATTCCAATGGTTTTGAAAAATTAGATGATGATGCTATTCGAGGTGGTTCTGTTGCGGGTAATGCAAGAAAAGAAACTGAAAAAGAACTTGGTCGTAGTGTTTCAACAAATGAAAACTATGTATTAGAATCAGAAAAAGAAAAAAAGAAATTAAAATGATCTAGATTTTATGTATCTAAATCAACTTTATACACAATAATTCTTTGTCCTGTAAATGTTGTAAGGTCACTCAGCTTTTCGTATTGTGGCATTCCCACTCCATCAAAATAAAAGAGTCGAGAAAATGCTGAATCCGCTAAGGCTTCTTCTGCAAGAATCGCTTTCCATCCGCTTTCAGTTTTTGCTACGGTTAATTCGTATGCAAAACTACTGTTGTTAGGATTGTATGTTGTAAATGCGTCTCCTTCACCTATACTTACTGCTTTTGGTATTATTGTTGTACTTCCTGCAAGTCCTTGTGGTGTATAGCTATTAACAAGCATAACTGTTTCTTCAGGATTATTTTTTGGAACAGTTATTGTTTCGATTCTTGCTTGACTGTTTTGGTCTTGTCCGACAACTTGATTAAGTGTGCAGGTGATTGTTGTGTTTGTCTCAGTGCAGCTTGTTGCTTTTGGCGTAATGTATGATGGCCATGGACTTATCCATGTGTCAACTGCTCTGTTTGATGAGAGGCTTGTTGCATCATAATAGTTTATTGTTGCTTCTTCTTCACTTAGTCCAAGATCTTCTACAAGTGTGTTGATTGCTTCATCGTATTCTTGATTTTTTGCTGTATTGTAGATGTATGCTTTGGTAAAGTTCCATCCTCCAAAGTGCGCCCAAACTCCTGCTTTTCCAACCATATCTTCTGATACAATATAATATTGATCAAGAAGTTCGTCATTAGCACAGTGTGTTTTTTCAAGAACATTTTCAATTTCTTCCCTACTCAAACCTGCTTCATTAAGAGTGGTTATTGCATCATCTTTTGTTTCATAAATGATTGTATTAATTAATTGCGTTGCTTCATAGTTGTTATTTGTATATTCTAATACTCTTTCATAACCTTTGTTTTGTCCGCAGTTTAACATTCTTAGTATAGCAATATTTTCTTCCGGATCGTTTGTCATTAAACTTTTTCCAACCCAGTAGATTCTTTTTCCTTGGTCTCCACCGTCAAAAGTTACTCTTCGTTCTGCAACGTTAACAAACCAATGTCCAAAATCCCACCAACTTGTGATAATTCCATCTTCACTGTCTTCTTGTATCGCTATAAGGCTATCATACCATTGGTCATTCATACTTGGAATTTCTCCAAGAGCAACGCGATGCGCTTTACTTACAAGCGAATTATTCGCTGCTAAAGTAAATGGCATTCCTACAAAAAGTAATGCTATTAAAATTACTAATACTATTCTTGTTCCAATAACAAGTCCGTCATCTTTAAACCATTCTTTGCTTTTTATCCATAATATTCCAAACGCGCTTCCGAAGGCTATTGCAAATGGTGCTGCAAGGAGTGCTATAAATCTTGAACTCATAAGTCCTGCAAGTG
>CAZFEG010000037.1:0-3385 GCA_964517565.1 uncultured Methanosarcinales archaeon | reverse complement strand
GCAAATGGTGCTGCAAGGAGTGCTATAAATCTTGAACTCATAAGTCCTGCAAGTGCTAATCCAAAAAACCAGACTGCAAGAAGTGCACCGTATCTTAATTCAAAATGCCCATCTTCTGTTCGAAGAAGGAATGTGAGAAGTACACCTAAAATTCCTATTGCGAAGAATATTTTTCCACCAAGAGATCCAATTATTTGTGCCCAACTTCCTGCATTTAATTCTGCTACTGTTGTCAGTACGTTTGGCCAAATACTTGCTTGACCTACTGCTTTTACACTTAAGGCTCCTAGCGGACTAATAATCATATCTTTGACAATATTTCCTGCGCTTGAGATTATGCTTTGTTGAAATATGAGTTTTCCAAAGAGTCCTCCAAAGATCATTGTCGCTACAATAAATATTATTCCTGTGGCTGCTGTTTTCCCTGTTTTTGTTTCTAAAATATTTTTAAATTTATTTTTTTCAAGTATTTTCCAGTCAAGGAATATGAGTGTATATAAAAAGTAAATTCCTAGTACTGCAAATATGACTGGACCTATATGCCACCAGTTACTCCACGCAGTTTTAAATATTGCTGCTGCAAGACCTGTGCTTGTTCCCCATATTATTCTGCTTTTCCAAGTTTTTGCAGTTAGCGTTTCAAATAACGTCCAAATAATAAGTAATGGAAATAAAATAATATATGCGTCCGTGTCTGAGAATCCTGCTGGTGTTCTTCCTAGTAAGGCTGTATTAAGTCCTACTGTGAGTCCTGCAATGAATCCTGCTACATCTCCACCTATTTTTCTTGCTAAAAAGAATGCTGGTATAATTGCGAGTGCAATAATGAGTACTGGAATCCAGAATGCTGCTTGTTGTAAATTAAAATCAGGATTAAAGATGTTCATAAATTTGTGAAATTGAACTATAAGAAATGGGTGTAACTGTCCTGTTGCTGTTTTGGCTTCTTGTCCATTACGTCGGCTAAAATCTGGTTCGCCGTCAACAAGTTCATCACCAAAATACCCGTTTTCTTCATAGTTTTGTGCATAACTATACCATACATATGGATCTATTGCCAACAAATAAGTATTCCCATCTTCATCTTGTAGTTGATCTTTGTAGTATTGTGCTGTTTGTTTTATTTGATCTTCAAGCTGCGTGTCTCCACTTTTCTCAATTTCTTCTAGTTGTATTGCGAATTGTTCGTCAACATATGTTTGCCTTTGTTCTGGGGGTAGGTTTGGATATATTTGTTGTACTTGCGCGTTTATGTTTGCTTTTACTTGGTTGTAATATGTGTCTTCTGCCCAATTTTGTGTTGCTGGCAGGTTTGCAGGGTATGTTCTGAAATAGATGCTTGCAAACATTGCTATCATAATAAGAACAATTATTATTGTTACTTTGTGGAATGCTATTGTTTTCCAAGAAAATGCTTTTCTTTCTTTTTGTTGGTTTGTTGTTTTTGTAATTTTTTTAGCAGTATGTTTCTTTACCATAAAATATCCCCTGAACCTTTATTTGCGTATTATCTCGTTATTTATATATTGTTACGTTTTATTGCCTTGTGCTGGGCTTTAGTATTGTTTTTATTCTAATAATTGCCTGTTTTAGATAATTCTTACCTTCCCACTGAGTACTTTCTTAAAACCGTATGTTAATAGTGTTTTATTCATTGCAACCTTTGATATAATGCTTGTAATATTGTCTCTATCTGTTTGTTCGAATACTCTTGCTGATTTTTGTGCTCTCATAATAATTTTATCCCAATCTTTATGATTTGCAGATTTTAGAAGGTTATGCACTAGGAAATGACTGTATAATTCTCGTTTTAACTTCCCTGATGTTGTATTTCCTGTTTCTGCGAAGTGTTTTGCTGCTTTCATTCCTGGCACGAGTCCTCCTCCTGTCGTATTTTTTATATGTCTTCCAGCGTCTCCGAGTAAATGTGCTGTAAATGCACCTATTTCCTTTGTGTGTTTATGTGTTGGTTTGTAATAAGGTATGTATCCTGCTTGTGTTTCTAATATTTTTCCTTTGAATCGTTTGAGAAATGTTGCAAGTAATTCTTGTGGTTTGTCTCCTGCTTTGATACAAACCCCTATTCTTGCTATATTTTTTCCTTCGGGAACATACCACGCATAGACTCCAATGTGTGGGTAGAATTTAATTTCATTTACTTGTTCTTTTACGCGCATTCGTACTTGTATTCCAAAATAGTTTTTGCTTTTTTTATTTATTGCGAATGCTTTGTTTACTTGTGAGTGTGGTCCATCAGCTCCAACAATGCTTTCTTGGTGGAATATTTTTTCTTTTCCTGTTTTGAGATTTTTTACATGGTGTCCTTTTTGACTTGTTCGTAAGTATTTGTGTTGGGTTATTATTTCTCCTTCGTTTTTTACTGCTCTGCGCGCTAGTTCTTCTTCAAAGGCTGAATTATCTATAATGTAGTTACTTGCTATTTTGAGTTTCGCTTCTTTTGTTGGTCCTATTATTCTTGCTGAGTGTATTGTATTGAGCGATATTCTATGTAGTGTTTTTACGCTGAGAACTTTTTCTGCTTCTTTTGTAAGTATTCCTGTGCAGCGTACGGGTTTCCCTATTTTTGCTCTTTGATCAAGAATTGTTGTTCCTTTGAGTTTACTTCCTAGGAAAAGTCCTATTGCTCCTCCTCCTATGACTAGCGTTTCTTTTTTCATCTAGTTCTTTTTATTTTTCCTCTCCTTTTTAAATTCTCTGAACTTGACTTTTCTTTTTCTCGTAAATCTTCCGTTTTTTCTTTACGAGTATTTAACTTGCTCTTGAGCCATATTCTCTTCAAGTACTTTATGTGTGAGGTTTTTATAATGAATACAAACAATTTTTTGTCAAATACTGGTAGAGGATTATATCGTCTTTTTAACCCAAATACAGGAACTAGCCCTCTTCTTGTTCTAACTATTGCGACTTTTGCTGCATACAGTCATTTTTCAAGCAATTCTTCTTTAAGTTCAAACTTAACAAACTCCATTCAAGCTACAGAAATTTCTACCTCTATTCCTCGTTCTTGCAGGGATAGTTCTCTTCAAGTGAATATTTATGGTGGAGAAAACACTATTTCCTTAGTTTCTCTCATCCAGTACCATTCTGGTTCTGGCGATAATGTCTTGTATCAATCATCACCTCTTGATTCTCCCATTTCTGATTCTCTTGATGCACTTCTTGTTTTAGGTGGGCAGAAATGATTTGGTTTGTGTGTTATTATTCAATTGGAGGTTTTTATTGTGGCTCATGATAGTTTTAAAGATGATGTTTTAAACGGAATTTATAATAATTTTTCTGTTATTGCGGGTACTTTGCTTGTTGGGTCTTTTCTTGCTTGGAACTATTTTGCATTTTCAGATAATTCACCAAATAATGTTTCAAT
>CAZFEG010000036.1:0-8390 GCA_964517565.1 uncultured Methanosarcinales archaeon | reverse complement strand
CTATCTCTTCATCAAATAACCGTTTAATGATACGATGCTTTTCTTCTTTACTCCAGTATCTGTATTTCCTTCTTTTATTCAATTCTCTCACTCCTTTCTTTAAGTATACAAAAAGATGCCAATAAACACATGTAACACTTTGTGTCTACTAACATCTTATCAATTCATGAGGCGTACCATTCTTAGTTGCAACTATTGACATGCAGAGCATAACAAACACCCTTAATGGTCTTTGTTTTTTTGTATATATGAACGGAATATTAGGTATATCTTTGAATTCTAAAACTAATTTATGGAATTTGATAAAACAAACATTCTATCGGACGATTTGATATAATATTTATAAGATGAAATACAAGAGTAAAGGGTGAAAGATTTTGTGATATAATGAAAGAAAAATAATTGAAAATCTTGGAAACAAAAAGAAGGTCTACCAAAAAGACATTGTTAATATTCTTCACTATTATAAAGATTTGTTCCGTAAGAACTCAAAAGGCGTACTTAAGAGAATGATTCTTGAGATAAATCAAGGAAATGATGAGATATCAATAATATTGTTTGCTATTCTTATTCTAAGTTTATCTGGTTGTAGTAAAACTAATCGATTTTCAATAGAAACTGAATACTACCATGAAAACAATATTTTCACTAATCAGTATGAAGATATTTTAAAAGAGAATGGTCATTCTTTGAGTACAGAAGTAGCAATTGAAAATTTCATCATTCAATTAAAGATTTCTCCAGACGGATATTATATTGATGGGTTTAACTATTTTATTAATACTGGTAATACCAATCAAGAGTACGAGTATACTGGATATTTCTGTGAGGACAACGATAATAAAAACAGATTAAGTTGCTATACAAGAAAAGATGATATCTACAATAAGAAATATTATATTGAACAACTTGGGTTTTCTACAATTCTTGACACGATTAATAAAAATGAAATAATGGATGTTTTAAATGATTTAGATGAAGTATATTCAGTGTTTTTAAATCAGGAAGTAAGAATATTGATATCTGTTAAACATTTTGAAAATGAAACACTTGATTTTGGTACTTTTAAAGGTGTTTACTATGAAGATGGTGTCATGAAAGCCGAAGGTGAGGTTTCACTGACTGGATACTATTTACAATATACTTACTACCTACCCTCTGTACAAAATAGTCATCATCATGCATACATGAAAATGAAATGATTCGAGATAAGCCTTTTCTATTAGAAGCCTTCTAAGCCGTCGGTCGGGGGTTCGAATCCCTCCCGGAATGCCATTTAAAAGCACCTAACCAAGCTGTTTATCGGTTTGGTTATTTTTATTTTGTACGACCGAAGGATAATCGGACCGTAGTTTAATCAATGATTTTCGATGTTCTATGATAGTCAAGATATTCCTAAATTTGATTCTCATGCAGATCTGTGTTATTTTAAGTTAAGTACATGGTTAAGTTAACTAATGGTACAGATGTGGGGGATAGAGAAAGGTAAGATTACTATTCGAATTTTCAAACAACTTAATGGAAAATGATTACTTTAGGAGGAGGATTAAAATGAAAAGAGGATTAAGATTATTTTTGACAGCAATATTACTTAACACTGTAGTGTTTTCATTTCCTTTATTCGAAACAGAAAGATTATATGCTCAGGGATATGAAAAACTACCAGATGACATAGAACATGTTAAAAGAGAAGTTGCTTTAGATGACTTAGAAAGAAAAGATATGCTTAAAGAAAATGCTGATCGTAGCATTGAGAATAATGGAATTAAAAGAGAAGTGCTTTTGAACAGACTGAATGATAAAAGCATACTTAAAGAAGATGATAAGGAACTAATTCTAGTTTATAAAGTTCGATATACTATGGAAGAGAAATCTATTGTAAGGTCGCCAATTGTAACAGGTTATCGAATAGATTCTGAGTATTATTCATATAACAATATGATTATAAATCTCTCTGTGAGAATAGATTACAACAAAGATTTAGGCTATCAAGATGAGACAGGAGCTAGGCCAGTGAAAATCACAAAAAGTACATATTCTTTTGATGCTGGGAGTGCATATTATAATAATAGACTTGGCGTAGATCAAATTGAAATAAATACTTGGCAATATGGACCTCCATACCCATCGGGAAGTTTTTCAGCAGAGGATTATAGTAATACTGAAACTTACTCTGCTTGGGATTTTAGCGATTCTCATGTAGTGCATCACACACCCTCAAATTATACTCTAATGCAAGATGGTATTTCGGGAGGCTTTATTCTTGCCAATGGAGTGTTTGATGTTGTAAACTTCGCAATAGCTCCACCTTACAATTATTGGTCTATTGGTAGTGTTAGTCGTAACGCTTCGTATGGAGCACCCTTCAGCTTATAAACTACTCACATTGATGATTTAATATATAGAAGTTGACTCATGTACTGCATTTTAAATGTATGATGAACATATAAACCACAATAATCTAATATACATACTTGATATGTATAAGAAAAGTTTACACTGTTATTTGAAGATTAACTATATATTTAAAATCTATAAAAAGGAAAGGGTGTTTAATATCAAAGATAGTAAGCTAACAGTTGTAAAGATGTTTACCTATGTAGTAATTTACGCATTGATGATCTTAGTGTTTTATTTATTTTATAAACAAGCTAATGGTATCACGAATCCATTTGAATTCCCAAGTATAGTTCTATATGTATCACCGATAGTCATGATTCTATTCGGAATTTTGCTTAATTTTGAGAAGATTTTACAATTAATTAATGCAAAAGGAAAAACAAATGTAGATTGGATAAGACTAGTGATAATTGTGTTACCACTAGCACCGATAAGTTTTCTTAACCTAATACACTATAGTCAGTTATTTCAGCATACTATATTGACTTATTATGTAAGACCACCAGTTGTCTATGTTGCACAGTTTTTATTAGGCTTTTTATTAGTTAGTTGCTTCACAAAGAGAAGTGAGTTAGAAAGTAGTAATTAAGTTACCTGATTTTTATACATTTGAAAGCTATCGTTAGTAACTTTTTTGAATAATTATAGATCTTAAAAAAACAAGGATAGTTATTTGTTTTCCTTGTTTTTTTGTGCTATCAATGGAAACTTAATATAGTCTATGATGCAAATACACCACTTTGGTTTCTCCAATTACTTTAGTACATTTATTCATTATCATTTTATCATCTTTTTGACCTATGGATATATTTGTCTCTATTCCAAGATCTTTTTCTTGTAATGCAAGTTCTCTCCAGGCTTCTATATTTAAGATACATACTGATATGATTTTACGATCAATTAATTTGTTTGAATCATACGTTTCTCTGATTAAGCTACCGGTGATAAAGTTATTGTTTTCTTTCATGAATGTTCCTTTCATTTAACTTGTCTAAATGGTGTAAATAGGATTCTGCATACATAAATAGTTTCTTTAATCTAGTACGTGGTAATTGTTTATATTTTAGTGGTAAATCATCAAAGAAGTTCTTAGCTAATTCTTTGTAGTTTAAAGCCGTTTTTGACATAAATCGACCTCCTGGGGATTGTTGGAACGGCCTTCTAAGCCGTCGGTCGGGGGTTCGAATCCCTCCCGGAATGCCATTTAAAAGACCCTAACCAAGCCGGTTATCGGTTTGGTTATTTTTATTTTATGAGGGCGACGGATAATCGGGCCGTAGCTCAATCGAATCTTTTCGACAAATCGGACATATATGCTCTGGAAAAATACTTTAAACTAATCTATACTAAATTTAATTAGAAGAAGTGGTATTGTTAATATTTGAAACTTTTTGAACTTGTTATATTAGTGATATATGAAGTGTATTAAAATGAAATATTGAATACTTATTAAATGAGGTCTTTTTCAGATTTTTCTATCATATTATTATTTTAATAGGCATATTATAACAGTCTTTTAGAATATTAAACAGCGAGCTGTATCATAAATAAATATAAGACACGATATGAAGTTCTTACAAAGGCTTTTTCAAATAATTAAAACGTGAAATTACGTATCGCTTTTAATTGCAACTAATTATTCTATACATGGTTGTGATATAATTATGCAGAGGATGTGAGATTGATGAGTAAACAAAAGAGATTATACCTTTATATACTGATTCCATTTCTTGTCTGGCTTGTTGGATTTGGATATAATTTTTATATGTCATCTCAGTTTGGGGAATTAGACACTTCAATTGCTGCAACAGATGTAACATTAGCAATGAATCTTGAATTAGTAGAAGATTTGTCTGATGAGAACATTATATTATATGATGAGTTTAGAAAATTAGTCTTTATATATGATTACAATGGAGATCTAGTTAATAAGATTAAGTTTCATCATACTGGTAGTGTTGAAGTAATAGATTATACCGAAGGAAATCTTACCGCCTTTCACTGGAGAACATACATGTATTACATTATAGATGCAGACGGAGTGATTATAGATTCTTATATTGGTGACGCTCCCGATAATATTCCAAGAACATCTAAGTGTACAAGTGATAAAGAGATTTGCTCAAAGAACTATCTCTTATTTCATAACTTAGATGTAAATGATAATGAAGTTTTTGTATCAGCATCATTTGTACCATTTATACTCGTCTCATTATCGATGCTAATCATGGCAGTACGATTAAATATGAACATCCAAATGAAAAAAGCAGAAGAAATCATGTAGGTTAAGTTATTGAGGTTAAATTTGCCCTTTATGCTATTGATTTTGGTAAATAACAAAAGGGATTATCTGCGATTTCTCTTGAAACAAAATAATTATTAGATGAGATTCACTTGTTAGTGGATCTTTTTATTCATTTATATGTTGTAAGTAGGCTTAATATATTATATAATATAAGCGTGAAAGGAACTGATTAATATGAATTTTTGTGAAAAGATAATCAAGCTAGCTAATGAGAATAATGGAATTATAACAAGCCAAATGATGAACGATAGGGAGATTCCATCCATCTATCTGACAAGAATGGTAAAAGAAGGAACACTTCAAAGAGTTGACAGAGGAATCTATAGTACAGATAAAGTAATGCTGGATGAATACTATCTTCTATATCAAAAAAATCAAAGAGCAATCTTTTCTTTTTCTTCTGCGCTGTATCTACACGGACTTACAGACCGTATCCCATATCAAATGGAAATTACTCTACCAAGTACTTATAATAGTAGTCATATTAAAGAAAATGTCATTATTCACAAAGTAATAGAGAAATACTATTCGCTTGGACGTACTATAAAGAAGACGATGTTTGGAAATGAAGTAGCCTGTTATGATATGGAACGTACCATATGTGATCTTGTAAGATTTCGAAGTAAGATTGATGTGGAGGTATTTAAAAAAGCAATCAATGGTTATAAAATTCACACAGATAGAGATTTCCTGAAACTACGTCAATATAGTATAGTATTTAAGATATCGTCAAAAATAAATGAACTACTGGATGTGATATGATGAATAAGAATAAATTAACAGCTATAATCCATACCGTTTCAAAAGAAAAACACGTTTCCTTTAACGTGTTATTACAGGTTTACTTCTTTGAGAGATTATTATCTCGTTTAGCTAGTAGTGAGTATAAAGATTCATTAATATTAAAGGGCGGGTTTTTATTATCTTCACTACTAGGAATAACTGAACGTTCCACTATCGACATGGACTTCAACGTTTCCAATATTGTCTTTGAAAAAGGCAGTATAGAAAAAATGATACGTACAATTATAAATTTTGATTTAAAAGACAACATTACATTTGAATTAAAAGGAATTACTGAAATTATGGAGCAAACCACATATATCGGATATAAAGCTATGTTGATTGGGAAACTCGACAATATTAAAGTACCATTCACTATTGATTTAGCAACAGGAGACCCAATTACTCCTCGTGAAATAACATATCAGTATCACTCAGTACTCAAAGATGAAGTAATGGAAATCAAACGCTATACCGTAGAATCAGTTTTAGCTGAAAAGTTACAGACGATTATGGATAAGAAGACTGGTAATAGCAGAATGAAAGACTTCTATGATATTTATATCTTGATGAAACTACATAAAGATCTGTTTAATCCTAAGATATTAATTGATGCGATAAAGAACACTTTTCATTATCGGAATACTGCGATTAGTAAAGAGGATTTCATTTTATTACTGGAGGTTTTGGTAGAAGATGATGAGTTTATCAATAGATGGATTAATTTTGTTAAGAAAAATCACTATGTAGAAGATGTGGATTTTAAAACAGTAAAAAGCGAAATAATAGAGTTAATCGAATTAATCGATTAAGTTGCAAATTAACTCGATACAACGAGCCGTATCACAAATAATTGTAAAACATGATATTAATATAATAACAAGACCATTTATGATATGATGATTGAGTTGAAAATGATGATATTTTGTCTTTCAAGTGTTGAACTAAGTATGGTATAATGAGATTAGAAAGATAAATGTAAGGAGGAGACTATTATGAATAAACAGAAGAATTTAATTTCGACTGTAACTATGGGACTAATGCTTTTATTAGTTTCTTTTGTTCAAGCATTTAGAATTAATAGTCTATCATTTTTAGAGAGTACCAACTTTGCAAATGATGTTGGTTTCCTAACAATTACACTGATTTTTATTGTTACTATTTCAGTATTTGCATATTATCTTCCTATGAGATTAATGTTTGAATATGACTTGAAATTCAATATATCATTTTCTCCTAATATCCATATTCCATTTAGAAACAAAATACTTACAAGTATATTAAAAGCTATAAGCAGAAGATATTTAAGATTAAATGTTGTTCGTTGTTGATTCTTAGTTGATTTTTGTATAAAAAAACTAACTAAGAAAGGAATGAATAATGAAAAAACAACAAGTTATAGCTGTGCTAGTATTAGTTACAGTGAATATTTGGATGCGTTTTTACGCACCAATTTATAAAGTTGCTTTGATTCTTAAACATATCTCACTTTTTTTATTGATAGGAATCATTGCATATAATGTAGTGACCTTCATATTAAAAAGAATTGTTAAAAGATATAATCCTAAAGGAAAAAAAGAGACAATTCTTTATGTAGGTAGAAGTGTTATTTTTGGAGTTGTTATCTTATTGGTTGCCCTGCTTCAATTTGATTATATAGAGTATAGCGAAACACCCTTTATAGAACACTGTAGGTACTACGACAACTACAACCATTTGGTATATGAAACAATGATTTATGAATCGTGTCCTGAAATAGATGTGGTTGAATCTAGTAAATATGTGTTAGAGTTTAATGTCACAGAACAGACTGATGTATATCAAGTAGCGGATTTGGCTACTGGAGTGCAAAGTCTTAGTAAATGGGATCAATACAATGCAACAATGTATTCAACAATACGAATTGATTATGATCGAGATTACAGAATGGAAGACATTTCACAGAAAATGACAATGATTAGTGAAACAATAGATAGAGACGGTAACCTGGATACATATTATTATAGCTATCACAAATTAGTGAATAATGATTATACTACTATGTATGATGCTACATATAAAGTAGCTGAAACATTGTCACACTATGAAGGTATTGTAGATATATATACCGGGCATAATATTTTTGATGAAAGTGACTATAATACAACAAGATACTACGCGGACAATTATATTCTTGATGATTCAAATGGTAATGGAGAAGGCTGGCAAGTGTTTTGGGAGTATGATCTAGTAAAAGAGTATACGGAAGATGATAGTTTGCTGGTTGAAACATTAGCGTTTGTTTCTATAGATCATGAAAATAATAAATGGGATACATATATAAAAAGAACAAATTGGAATCAAGATGGTGATACTGATGTGGTTCATCTACAGTTTGGTGATTTAGAAGTAAATGAATACCTGGATAGAGAAAGCGCAAATGGAAACATGATAAAATGGAGCCAAAAATATGATATTGAAAGACCACACTTGATTGTGGGACGAATGTCTAATATAAATAACAATACTTTTTTGTCTAAAGATGTGGATTATAAATCATATCAAATTCGAAACACCAATTACTTGTATAAAGACTCGTATAACATTTATGGAGTAACAAATACAGAGTATGGATATCACGTATCGTACGAAAGATACCGATTAGACAATTACATAACATATTTATATACTAGACAATTTACATCTGACATGATTTATTATGAAGATGGAAGATATGCATATGGATTACGATACCAAATTTTGTTTGATGTGGACTACTCTCTCGATTGGCTAGCAAACTCAAATGATGTAATGTACACATTTCCAACTTATATTAATTAAGTAATATAAAGCAGGACTTATGTCCTGTTTTTTATGTGTGCCGGGCATGGTATATATCTAGGTGGTGTAAATCCACTGTGGG
>CAZFEG010000035.1:0-8407 GCA_964517565.1 uncultured Methanosarcinales archaeon | reverse complement strand
GTTTTGCTCACTCGTTTGAGAGAAATTCATTTCTAGAGTGTAACTATCTCCAGCTTCAAAATCATAATTGGAAGGATTAAGATACGTCGATGTATTATATACATCACCAAGAACAGAAATATTATGAATAATAAAAAATGTGATATTTGGTTCGCTTGCATTAAGAGAAATATTCAAAACATAATCACCAACAAGAGAAGAGAAAACATTCCAAGTAATATTATGGAGAGATAAAGCACTTACAGAAGAATTGTATAAAGAATTATTTGTAAGAACAGTGAATGTTTCTGACTGTGCACCGTACGAATTAAATGAAAGATTCGGACTAGATGCAAGCTCAACAGAAACTTCAGAAACAGAAAAGTTTCTTGTGTTATTAAATTCTAAAAACAAATCAAATATCTCATTTACTGAAATAAGACTTGGAGCTGAGAGATTATATGTGAATGAATCTTCTTCATACACATGTACATCAAGAATTTTTTGTTCAGCACCACCATAAGAGGTATTTGCTGAAAGAACGAGACGATAATCACCAAGAACTGAACCGTTCAATCGCACATTAACTAATTCAGTATCTTGACTAAATAAGTAACTAAAGAAAACAGAACTAAAAGTTGTATTTACTACACCAACAGACTGAATAAATGCTATTTCTGATTCATTATAAAGAATATCTGAGCCATTAAAATGTTGCAAACTAAAATTAATAGTCAGATTCTCAAGATCAAAATCAACAAGATTAGAGAGATTAAAAGTTATATTTGAAAAACCATTAACTGGAACGAAAAGAATGTCAGTTGAGTCAATTAAAAAAACATTTGACAAATTATTAACAATAACAACCGTACTATTTTGAAACGTTTCGACAACACATCGTAAAGTTGTTTCTCCACCCCAATCTGCAGAAAGATTCCAAGTTGCATTTCTTAAACCGTTCTCTTCCACTGTGGAAAAAGAGACTCTGTTCATAGAGCCTTGCACTGTACCTTGAGGAGCATACGCGCTTAAGATGTTTAGAGAAGAAATCAAAACAAGGTCGTAATCATTAACCGTCGCAGAATTATTCACAGAGCAAGTTACTGAAAAATTAGAATTATATGAAACACGAGAGTCTGCGGAAACATTAATTGTATAAGAAATATTCCCTGATTGTAACATCATAGAAGTTCCTAAAGCATAAGAGGAAAGCATGAGTCCTTGTTGGTCCGGAGTCTTACAAGAATAATTAGATTCTAATGCAGGATCACAGTATTGGTTTGCACCAATTGGTGAGATAAATTGCATATTACTAATTGCCTTGTTAAGATAACTATATTCTGAAGACTTAGTTTGAGAATTTCCTTCAAGCATTAAAAGAGTATTCAAGGCTAAAATATTTGATCTACAAGAGAAAGAAGATGTACATTTATCAACAAAATGACTTGTTATTAAAGAAGCATTCCCATAATAAGAACTATTTCCTGTAAACTCAAAACCACTCCATAAAGCAAGACCAGCCATTTCACTATAATCTTGTGATGCATACAAAAGAAGAGGATCAGTAAGATCAATAGCAATTGTTTTCCAAATAGAATCACCAAAAACACTATATGCATTCCAATATGCATAAGCTAAATATTCTTGAACGACAGTACCACAAGAGAGATCCCCACCATAAGGGTCACATTCTTGATTTGCAGAAATCAAATAATTATACGCGTAAGCCCCGTAGGTTTCATTTTTTGTAAGAGAGTATAATTCACTAAATTCAATTATCATCATTGCTTGACGAATTCCACCCTCCACTTGATAAATATCTAAATAATCAGGAGCTTGATATTCACAAACGAAATCATTATCAAGATACTCACAAGAACTTTGAATAGCTACAGGATCAACATCCATACGATTCGTTCCAAGATTTTGCGCAAGAGTGGATAAGCGAGAACGGTTTGCGACCATGCTTAGATTATACGTTTTCCTTGCGTCAATAAAACTTTTAACTTCCCAAGCTTGAAAATGTTCGCGTTCACAATTAAAGTCATTTGTTGCGGGATTAGTTTCTTGAGGATCACAAAATAAAGCTGCGTCACTCGTCTCAAAACCTGCGACTCGCTGAGCATAAGGCTGGTATGCTGCAGGAATAACAGCAATCTTTGTTCCATTACCTGAAGGGAAACGTGCTGAATGAGACTGAATATAATATTCATAAATTCCTGCGATATATGTATATGAACTAGGAATAGCAACTGAATCAGACCAATAATCAAAGCTTACATTCTGCCAAGAATCAACAGCTTGTCTATAAAATAAAGTTAGATTCTCTTGATAACCTTGTGCAGAAAAAGAAATAGGAATGTCATCGTCAATATAAGGAAAGAAATCATAATCTGCATCAAAAAGCATTTGTGTTTGAGGGAGTTCTTCAAAAAGAAGCATATAAGCATAATTTAATCTACCTTGTTCTAAAGAACTATCACAAGAATAATCAGCAAGTAAAGGATCGCAAGTCGTTGCTGGACGATACATCTTTTGAAATAATAGATTAAGATACTGTTCATTTCCAGTTTGTTTGTACACTTCTAAATAAGCAAAAATGTTTTCTGATTTTTCTCGAGCAGTACAACCTACAGATTTACAATCATCTGAAAGACTAGCAGCTAAAGAAATCATTTTATTATAAGCAGTTTGATCCCCAAAGGATTCATAATATTTTGCAAAAGCTTCAAGAAGAACAGCTGAACCACTCTGAGATAAAGCAACAGACTCAAGATTTTGAGCAATTGATTTGTAGGAAATATTACCAGTTAACTCATAGACTTTTAGATAAGCAAGAAGCATAGAACCTTGATTTCTTGCGTCGATACAATTAGAATTTACGACAGTACAAGTACAATCATAATCAGCAGACCAAACATCACACTCTTCAGCACTACCAAGAGCATAGTTCAAAGCTAAATCAAACACGCTTTGATTATCAAGGAGAGAAGCAACTTCTAAATAATACTTAATAACTTCACCCTGACGCTCCGCACCACTCATATAATACTCTTCTCCTCCAGGAGAATACGAAGAACAATTATAATCCCCTTTAGACTGATCGCAAAGTCGAGTTTGATCCTCATAACCACTGTAATTATTATAGGTTGCAAATGTTAGATTAAGAGCAAAATCTTTGTAAGTGTTGTTAGAGGTTAGTTCATACCCTTTTGCGAAACGCAAAGCTTCAGCAGCATGCATATTTGACCAAAAACAAACAAATGAATCAGTCGTTAAAGTGTTAGGAGAACAAAACCAAAAGTGACCGTCTTGATCTTGGGAAAGAAAAGTTTTTGCATGATTTTCATAAAAAACTTCTTCATTAGATATAAGAAATACTTTTTTACCAGAATCATCTGGGAAACGAGAAGTACCACTTGTTGAAACATAATAAGTATATGTGCCTTCCTGCCAGAAAAGAGAAGAAGGAATAGTAGCAGAGACATGTGTTGAGTTTGAAGATAAACTTAGATTATACCAAGAAGAATCATATGAGGATTTAACATGAAGAATTGGCGAACTCACCGAAGTAACATTCTCTAAAGAAAAATTTACAGCTACACCAACACCATCTGAAACGATTAATGGATCAACAAAACCAGTAGCGGAAACGAAAGGCAGAAGTATAACTAGAAGAAGTAAAGCCCAAATTAAGATGCGCATTAATAATGTCAATTCTCCCCTCCAAGTATAGTAAAAAATCTCTGTCGAAATTTTTCGTATCACAAAATTCGCCTTTTAGATAATTGTTGATTTTGATACCCAACCTTTAGGGCGTGGCGCAACAATTATGGCAAATTTTCATGATATAGTGACTGCGATGAATAATTTCTGCATTTATTGTCAGTTCATGTCACTTATTACGAACGTAGAAATTTAATTTCTAATTAAATCTCGCAGTGATTATAGATGTTGTGCATGAGCATAAGCTACATCTATTTGTTCTTTTGTCCAACCAACATTAAGAAGTTTCTCTTGCAAAAACTCAAGAGTGTGCCCCGTATTTAATGACTTATGAATAAAAGCAGCCATTGATTCAAGTTTAGGATCTAAATTCTGCGAATCGTTTTTTGCAGGTTCTTCAGCTGATTCTTTTGTATGATTAGAATTTTTCGTAGTAGATGTACTTTGAGAATGAGAAGCCTTAGGTTCATAATTTTTTAAATCAAAAGAATGCATATCATTATTGAAAACACCTTCCTTTACCGTTTCAAGAGCTTCTTTAATTCTATCAAAATCATTCTTTGTTGGTAAAGAATCAATCTTGCCTGTAAGTTTAGTTATTTGACGTTCAGCTTCACGATGTTTATTCTGATTCTCTTTAGTTAAAGAATTAATAGTCTCAATTAAATTACTTTTTTTATTAAGATCTAAAAACATTGCTTCCATCTTTACAAGCACATGCTCTGATTTCTCTTTTGCTACAAGAACGTTTTTTACCTTACCATCTAACTGGTTCAAAGTTGTAATGAGATCTTGGAAGCTTCCAAGCTTAGTCATTTGTTCTGAAAACTGAGATAAATTTTCTTGAAGAGAAGCAATATGTGATTGATTCTTTTCAGCTTTTGCATCAATCTTTGTCATTTCAAATTCTTTCTTATCAAATTCTTCTTGAGTTTTCGTTGGATTAATAATATCTACAATTTCTTTGAAAGAAACAAACTCAGCCTCTATTTTATCAAAAAAACGTTCCTTAGAAATAAGCATTGAACGAAGTTCTCCCAACTGACTAGATAAATCAATAATACGTTCATTAAGTGCGGAACGTAGTTCTTTTTCCATATCTAATTTTCCGCCTTGCATTTCCACAGTAACCATAAGTGAATCTAGCTTTTTAGATAATTGTTGGAACTCAAAGGAAAGTGTTTCTTTAGATAATTGAGGTATTGCTTCAGGAGGTTTTTCTTGAGAACTAGCATCTTCTCCTCCAGATTTCTTGAAAATTCTTTTTAGAAGAGATTTCTTATTTTCTTGTTTTTCTAAGTCAGAAAAATCACTAGTAGTAAGTACATCACTACTTCTATCAATCTCACCACTAGGTGGTTCTTTTTCAGCCAATTAAATCACTCTCTTTTTAAATAATCTATCATTTTTTGTTTTTAAATGTTTCGGTAAAAGCGCTCAAATATATCTCAACCATCTTGAAATGACCTTCTTTAAGTTTGTCACGGGCCAGTTTAAGTTCCATAAGAAGGTTTTCTGATTTCTTGATTACATTACTTTGTAGTTGTTTCTCAAAAGCGTCAATTTTCTCACTATACTCAACATATTTCTTCAATTCACTGTCTTTAATTTTGTGAGGATTATGATATGTTGGTCTAAAATGCACAAACCAAGGTTTTCCATCATTATAATGAGGGTTTTGAACCATTGCAACACCAATACTCTGACGAGTGATACGGCTTGAATATTCTTTCCCATATTTTTCTTCTATCTTTTTAATATCTTCAATACTTTTTGTATTCAACTGAATCTCTGTAAGAATATTTCCTGCAACTGCTTCTTTAAAGTCAGCACTTACTTGACTTACCATAACAAGACCAATACCCCATTTACGGAATTCTCTTGCAGCTCGTTCTAAAGCAACATAACCACCCTTACCACCATACTTTTCAAGTAATCGATGACATTCATCAAAAACTAAAACCATACGCAATTCAGAAGATTCCTCCCAAGGAATTTGGAATAAACTATCAATGATATGCATAACAGCTTGATCATACTCTCCAGGTTTAAGTTTACTTAAATTGAAAACTGTTACTTCCCCAGGATTCATATATTTCTTAATATCTAAATGAATCTCAGGCGTTTCCACATCATATAGTAAACCACGATACGATTTCGAATCACTAGGTTTCAAACCAAACTCAGGATAATATTTTAACAAATTTTTATCTTTTAATTGTTTTACAAAACCAGTCCACTGTGTTGTTGGATCAAATACTAAAACAGGTATCTTAAGATCCAATACTTCTTCAATAATAATACTCGCAGTAACACTCTTACCTGAACCAGTACTACCAGTGACAAGAGCGTGAGTTGTTAAAGTATTAGGATCCCAATACGCTTTTTTCGTTGATTCAGGAATCTTACCAAGCCACAAACTATTTGCAGTCTTTTTAGGTACAAGATCAAAATCGGGAAAGAGATAACGCATGCGACTCCTTTTCCAAGCAATATATTTTCTTGCAATAAGATAAACTAAAAATCCTGCACCAAGAAGTCCAACAATGAAAGCAGCAACACGCACCCTGAACGGTGTCCAAAAAGGGTTATCAACAGCAAATACTTCAGAATCAGAAAAATACATATTCTTTACATTCGTTGAAATCGTTAAGATATATGTACCTTCTTTTAGCAAAGTATCATTTATAGGAATATCAAGAGTTGAACTTTGAGATCCGCGAATAGTCTTTGTTTCATTAAATGAGTAAACTTCCTTTCCAGAAATACCTTCTTCACGAATAGAATAATCAAGGTTCACAAGTACAGGTTTTAATTCGTAAGCAAATAGTTTCACAAATAAATTCAGGGTCCCGTCAGTCCGTACTTGTTGAGAAAGAATGCGAAGATCAAGACTAATAATTTCATCACGATCACCAGTTACAAGAAGTGTGAGAGGAACCTTCATTTGATTTCCTCCAGCAACTAAAATGATATGTCCTTGCAAAGTTGATTTTTCAAGTTCCGAAGGAATAGATATAGTATATTGAACTCTTGTTTGTTGAAGCGGTTCAAGAACTATAGATGTATTAGGAAAAGTTACGTACTCAACAAGCTCACCATCTGCAAAGAGGACTACTTGCTGAGTATCCTCAAACTCATTAGTAATAGTTAAGGAATAATTTCTTACAGCACCAAGAGGTATCCGAGGATCAAAGAAATCAACACTTAAAGTAACAGGCTGAAGAGAACAATCAACAGGACAGTTGTAAATATTTTCTCCAACGTCACAAAGTGCATCACCGCAAGTTACATTCCTTTGAAGAAAAGCAATGTCAGTAGTGTTAATCCAATCATCCCAAGTCTTTGGTTCTGCTGTTACAAGTGCAAAGGACGCGAAAACTAAACAGACAAGTAAAATAACTAGGAACAAACTACTTTTTCTCATAATGAAGCCTCAGTTTTTTTAAGATCATTTTTTTTCTTTAAAGCAAGTTTTGCTTTCTTTTTTGCATCAAGTTCTTTTTGAAACTTAGCAACGCTTTTCTGAATAGCTTTTTGCTCTTTTTCTTGAGCTGTGTGAACTAAATTTTCATAAACTGCTCTTTTATTTAATGCATTAAGAGAAGTTTCAAGAGTTGAAAGATAAATATCAACCATTTTGAAATGTCCTTCTTTTAATTTGTCTCGTGCAAGTTTAACTTCTAATTTAATCTCACCAATAGATTCTCCCTTTTCTTCAGCCATGAAAATAACGCGTTCAATAAAATCAATTTTTATTGAGTGCGCACTATATTTCTCAAGGTCAGATTGTGACAGACGGTGTGGGCTATGGAGCGGAGGTCTGAATTGAACAAACCAAGGTTTTCCATGGTTATATTTAGGGTTTTGAACCATACCAACACCCACACCTTGCCGTGTCACTTTTGATGAATATTCTGTACCATATTTTGATCCAATCTTTTTAATATCGTCAATACTTTTTGTATTCAACTGGATTTCTGTAAGGATATTTCCTGCAACTGCTTCTTTAAAGTCAGCACTAATCTGACTTGCCATAACAAGACCAATACCCCATTTACGGAATTCTCTTGCTGCTTTTTCAAGGGCAACATAACCACCCATACCACCATACTTTTCAAGTAAACGGTGACATTCATCAAAGACAACAAGTAATTTTAATTCAGGAGATTCTTCCCATCCAACTTTAAAGATGGTATCTACAATATGCATTACTGCTTGATCATACTCACCTTGTTTTAGTTGGTTTAAGTCAAATATGGTTACTTCTCCCGGAGTCATGAACTTCTTGAAATCCAAAGAAACATAAGGATTGTCAACACGATAAATAAGACCTTTAAATGAGCGTGCATCTTCTTTTTTCAAGCCAAACTGTTTATAGAATTTAAAGAGATTCTTATCCCTATTTGGCGCCAAGAAACCAGTCCATTGACTTGTAGGATCAAAGATAACAACCGCGACATTATGTAAAAGAGCTTCTTCAACATACACGCTTGCTGCAACGCTCTTACCAGAACCTGTACTACCAGCTACTAGTGCATGTGTTGTTAAATCATTTGGATCACAATATGCTTTACGTGTTGTTTCTGGAATCTTTCCTAAGAAGAAATTTTCATCAGATCTACGAGGAATTAAATCGAAATCAGGTTGAATATATCTTTTACGTGAAAGTCTCCATTGCGCATATTTTCTATAGACATAA
>CAZFEG010000034.1:0-8491 GCA_964517565.1 uncultured Methanosarcinales archaeon | reverse complement strand
CAGTAGGATTAACAATTTCTAAAACAAATAAAGAAGCAATAAAAAAACGAGATGAAGTTCATATTTATTACGAGCAAACAAGTAGAGGAAGTTTCTTTGATACAGGAATGAGTTTTTATTTCAACAAACCAGCATATTTTATTAATGAAGATGAAATGGCAAGCGAGATCTTACCGCAAGGAAAAAATAATAATCACATATACAGTCAAACAGCATTTGCAGAATTTATAAGAGCATACGCATACAATGTAGAAGGAGAAAATGCCAATCGATTCACAGAGGATGCTTTTGAACAAAGAGAAAAGATTTCAAAAACAAACGAACCAATACCATTTACTTGGGATCCTCAAAACTCTTTCTCAACATTTCTTTTTGGAATGATTTATGCATCAGGAAAAGAAATGCTTATTCAAAATAGAGCAGATTTGCGATTCAGCGAAGGAAAAGTTAGTTTTGATAATATGCTTATTAATTTAGATTTTAGTCAAAGAAAAAATCTGTTTTAGTTTTTCTTTTTTCTTGAAGATTTTTTTAGAACGGACTTGTTTACATTCTTTGAAGAAGATTTCTTTTTAGATGACTTATGCAATAAATCTTTTCTCAAACTTGGAAGTTCTTCTTCTTTAACAAGAGGAAACATACCTTCAAAACTACAAGCATTACATTTAAAATAATCATGGGAACGAAGACTACCAACGAAAGGAGTTTCTGAAGGAAGATGCTTTAAGTAGGTATAATTTGTTGCAAAACACTTTGGACAAACATACAAAGTCTTAGACCTCTTTTGCTGAGCAGAAGCAATTCTATTAAAAAGATAAAATATGAGAATGAATGCACTTACAGTTAAAACTGCAGCAATAAGACGAATAATAATTGAAGGCCAATCCATACTCATGATGAAAGCTCCATACTCATAAGTGTTTCTATTTCTTTTGCAGTAGCGAAGCGATAGTCTTGTTCACGCGCATTCTTTATTATTATTGACACTGCATCAAGAGTGTTTGTTCTTCCTGCAGGACCATCGTGAAGAGTAATGATTACTCCAGGTTGCAAAGAACGAGCGACACGGCGAGTAATTTGATCTGTAGTTGAAGAATAATCTCTAGGGAAACTTGACCACAACACAGTCATTAGAGAATTCTCTTTAGCAACACGCATCGTCGTTGGAGTTCTAAAACCATAAGGTGGTCGAAAAAATAAAACTGGTTTTGTAGTCTTAGATTCAAGAAGTAACTTCATTTCAGTAATTTGAGCAAGATTATTTCTAGTGAGAAAAGTATGATAAAGTGCATGAACGCCAAGAACATGACCCTCGTTAACTATTTGAGGTAAAATTTCTGGATAAAGACTTACTTGATCACCAACAAGAAAAAATAATGCAGAAACATTTTCTTTCTTAAGCACATTAAGAATCTGAACAGTTTCTTCACCAGGACCATCGTCAAAAGTTAGGAAAATAAGTTTTTCAGACGTATCCACTTTACAAATAGAATTACCAAGAATACTTGAACAAGGAATCCACATTACATAAAGAGCAAACAGAATACAACAAAGAATAAAAATAATAAGAAAAATAAAAATAATCTTCACTAGTTTAACACCGCCTTAATCCTACGAATACCTGCAGCACTAGACTGTTCTTTTTTAATTTTAAAATGACCTAAATCTTTAGTGTTTTCAACATGAGGACCCATACAAATTTCTTTAGAGAACTCACCAGTAGAATATACCCAAACTTCGTCAGGATACTTCATACCGAATTCTCCTTGAGCACCACTATCTAAAGCTGCTTGAAAAGAAAGTTTTTCTTTAGTTACAGGAATAGCTAATTGAATCTGCTTGTTTACTTCATCTTCAACTGTTGTAAGTTCTTCAGGAGTTAATTTTCTATCGAAATTGAAATCAAAACGAAGACGTTCTGAAGTAATGTTTGAACCTCGCTGTTTAATATCAGGACTTACCACTTTTCGTAAAGCTTCATTAAGAAGATGCGTTGCTGTATGAAGTTTTTTTGTAGCTTCACAACCATCAGCAAGACCGCCTTTGAATTTCTTTTCAGCACCAACACGAGAAAGTTCTTGATGTTTCTTGAAATGTTCATTAAAAGAAAGCATAACTTCCTCTTTGTTTGAAATAGTTATTTTGTGAGACTCAAGTTCTTCAACGACCATTTCTGGAGGCATACCCTGAGATTGAAACAAATCAAACAACCATTTAGCATCAAGAGAAAGAGAAGGTTTTAAAGAAGAATATTCATCAAAGATTTTTTGAACTTCAAACTGACTCTTAGGTTTCTTACCAGTAGTTTTTATTGCTTCACTTTGAATCTTTTTCTCAATTAATTTTAAACCTTTTTGTATAGTATTTGTGAACTTATCAGTTTCTCTAGAAAGCTCTGAAAGAATAAATTCTTTTTTCTCATTAAGCTCAGGATATTCTTCTGAGAACTGTTTGATGACAGTAGTTGCAATTTGATTAATTGCAGATTTAACATCATCAATTTTTAATAAATAACAATGACGAATTGCTCGTCTAATTAATTTTCTTAAAACATAACCTTGATCAAGATTGGAAGGAGTGACTCCACGCTCATCACCTAGCAAGAATACGGATGCACGAAGGTGATCCGTAACGATTCTAGCAGAAGTTTTGGACTTTTCAACAGCTAGAGATATAACAACATCATAAACAGGTTTTATTGAAGACATATCATAAACATTATCCTTATTTTCTAAAATCATAACTACACGCTCAACACCCATACCTGTATCAACACAAGGTTTTTCTAAAGATTCGAATGTACCTTCCTTAGTTTTATTGTATTGCATAAAAACATTATTCCATATTTCAATCCAAGATTCGTGATCATCATTAAAACTTTCTGGAACTTCATCAGGGTTTCCAACCCATACAAACATTTCAGTATCAGGACCACAAGGACCAGTTAAACCTGCAGGACCCCACCAATTATTTTTCTTAGGTAATCTAGCGATTCGATTATCAGAAACACCTAAAGAGATCCATGCATCATACGCAACTTGATCAAAAGGAGCATCATCATCTCCAGCAAAAACAGAAACTGCAAATAATTCTGGTTTAATACCCAGTTCTTTAGTTAGAAATTCATAACTCATCTTTATTGATTCTTCTTTAAAGTAATCACCAAAGGACCAGTTACCAAGCATCTCAAAGAAAGTAAAATGACTATCATCACCAACTTCATCAATATCACCAGTTCTAATACACTTTTGCACATTAGTGACTCGTTTACCTAAAGGATGAGGTTCGCCCATCAAAAAAGGAACAAGAGGATGCATGCCTGCTGTTGTAAAAAGAACAGTAGGATCATTCTCAGGAATAAGAGAAGCTGAAGCTATACGTTTATGAGCATATTTCTCGAAAAAAGAGAGATATTTTTCTTTTAATTCTTTTGAGTTCATACTACTAGAAAGATGGGAAGTCGTATTTTTAAGGTTTTTGGTGAACAAAACAAATTTTTTAACAAGAAATTATGTACAAAAAAACGCCATGACCCAAATTGTTATGAGCTTTAACGACGTAACTCGAAGAATCTTTGATTCTAAAGATGTTCAAATCTGATTAGAAAGAGCTCTTAGAAATATTCAAAAAAATACGCCACGACCCGGATTTGAACAGAGAATTCCAAAAGAACTAGTATTTGAGATCAACACTATACAAGAGTTATTCCAACTAATGAAGAATTGATGAGTGCTAAAGAAACAGTTAAGCTAGCAGGTTAGTTTTTTCTATTTTATGCGTTATGATATGATAGTGCTCTCTTTTTAATATATTGTTCCAGGTTTTCAGATTTTGAATACGCTCTTATTTTATTGTTGTAGTTTGCAAATCCTCGAACAGGCAACTCAGATAGTAATCTTGAGAATTCTTGAATTAATCCTAAGTTTTCTTCAATTCGTTCATTAATTTTTTTCTTTTCATTAACATATGCATTAACCATTGTAGGAGTTACATGATTATGATCATTTAGTTTTGCATAGTATGCTAACAAGTGGTTCTCGTTTGTTTTTTGATTTATTAAAAACATCGAATCAAAATCAAATAGCACAGTATTATTCTCCGCATCAATAAGTCTATTCCATGGTGCTGCAACATCTTGCGCCATTGCTAAAAATTCTACATGGGCTGCAGCTTTTCCAATTCCTTGAATGTATGCTTCATCTGGTAATAATAAGCTCTCATCTAGATCCACCAGGGGATTTGCTTTAAAGCCGTTTTCAATAAAGGCGAGTTCATTAAATGCAAAGTTATTGAATTCACGTGGGTTAATTATGTTATATAAAAAAAATCCAACTATTCTATTTGAATCTGGTTTTTTTACATAAACCGATTTTTCAGGAAGTTTTTTAGTTTCCGATAATGCTATTTTAATAGGTATTGTAGCACCACTAGTCATGTATAATCTTTGTATTTCAGGATATTTTTGTCCTTGTAAAAATAGAGTTATTTCATCAATAGTACGCTTAGCTTTTTTATTACTTTCTTCCGAATTATTATCAAATTCATATTCATTACATGACAAGAATGATTGTTTTTCATTCATTTCTTTTTCAGATATTCTTTTTGGATTATTTCCGATGACGCCACTGTAGCTAATTTCAGTATTATTTATTTTAGAAGGTATATAACGTTTATTTCCTTCCTTTGAGAATAATTGTTTTAAACTCTCAGGTATCTCTATTTTAAGAGATTTAGCAATTTCTCTATTAAAATCAACAAGCATACTTAGACTAAATAGTATTTACTTATAAACCTTCCGAAAATGTAGCCACTATATAGTAGTTATTATATTTTTTTACTATATTCTTTTTAGAATTTCTATTAATAAAATACGCCACGACCCGGATGCAGCATCATTTCATTCTTGGCAAATCCTTGCCTAGTGCATTTTTCTAAAGAAAAATACGCCACGACCCGGATTTGTGCTGGAAAATATACTATTTTCGGCACACACCAAAATCGAAGATTTTTCTTGTGAACCAAAGGTTCAAATCCAATTGAAATACGACCTCGAAGTAAATAAGAAAATACGCCACGACCCGGATTTGTGCTGGAAAATATACTATTTTCGGCACACACCAAAATCGAAGATTTTTCTTGTGAACCAAAGGTTCAAATCCAATTGAAATACGACCTCGAAGTAAATAAGAAAATACGCCACGACCCGGATTTGAACCGGGAATTCCATACGGAACAAGATTTCCAGTCTTGCGCAATACCAGATTATGCGATCGTGGCAGGAAAATGAGTTTGTGCAAGTTACAGAAAACGCCTCTCTATTTAAAAAGCTTATGAGAAGAAAGAATTAAAATTAGAACTGGAATGGTTAAAAAAAAGAAATTGTTAAAAAGTAAAAAATAATTGTTGAATACGAATTGAAATCTGAAAGACATCTCGAGTTCAATATTCAAGTTCGCTGAAAACAAAAAAATTTTTCTTGTACTCAAATATGATCGCAGAAGATTCTAAACCAAAAGAAAACTTTGTTTTCTTAAGTTTTCATTTTACTCAAACCATTTCAATTTCTATATTCAAGCCTTGAGGAATTGGAACACGCATAATCAGACGTAAAGCTCGTTCATCAACACCAATGTCAATGAGTCGTTTGTGAATACGTAATTCATGCCGCTCCCATGATGCTTTCCCTTCTCCGTCTGGACTCTTACGAGTAGTCACACGTAATTTTTTAGTAGGAAGAGGAATAGGTCCTCGAAGAACAACACCGGTTTTTTCGGCAATAGATTTAATGTATTCACAGGTCTGATTAATTTTATCAATATCGCTGCTTGCTAGTTTTATTCTTGCTTTTTGCATATTTATAACCTGCTTATTATAACTCTATAACGAAACATAAGAATTCCGTTACAGTTTATAAACTTTAGTGGGGGTGATAATAAAAATAAAATAAAAAATAAGAAGCTTTACGCTTTCTTAATTACAAGATCAATACACATACCAGCTGCTACAGTAGCACCAGAATCCCGAATAGCAAAGTTAGCCATTTGAGGGAAATCAGCTTTTTTCTCAATAACTAAAGCTGTGGTTGGTTTGATTCGTACAATTGCTGCGTCACCATTCTTGATAAAGTCTGGTTTCTCAACAGTTTCAGGACTTACTTTTCTAATTATTTCAGTAATTTGACAAGCAACCTGAGCTGTGTGGATGTGGAAAACCGGAGTGTAACCAATTGTGATAACACTTGGGTGGTTTAAAACAACGATTTGACCTGTAAATTCACTTACAACTGAAGGGATATTGTCTTCTCGACCAATAACATCTCCACGAGCAAGATCTTTTTTACCAAATCCTCGAACAGAAATACCAACATTGTCTCCTGGACCAGCTTCTTTCATTTGTTCGTGATGCATTTCAATAGTTTTACATTCACCACGGACACCAGTACCTTCTCGACCAGGCATAGCAACAATTTTGTCACCGAGCTTCAAAACACCAGTTTCAATTCGACCAACTGGAACAACACCGATACCGGTAATTGAGTAAACGTCTTGAACAGGCATACGTAAAGGTAAACTTGTTGGTTTGTCAGGAACATCTAAATCATCCATACATTCAGCGATGGTTGGACCTGTGTACCATTTCATATTTTCTGATTTGTTAACAACATTATCTCCTTTAAGAGCTGCAATTGGAACAAATTTTATTGTATCTGCGTTGTAACCAACGGATTTTAGTAAAGTACTTACTTCTGCTTTAACAGCATTGAATCTGTCTTCAGAGTAATCTTGTAAATCCATTTTATTAACTGCAACGATTAATTGTTGAACGCCAAGTGTTCTTGAAAGGAAAACGTGTTCCTTAGTTTGTGCGTTAACACCATCATTTGCTGCAACAACTAAAACACCAGCGTCTGCTTGAGAAGCGCCAGTAATCATATTCTTAACAAAGTCTCTGTGCCCTGGAGCATCAATAATTGTAAAATAATATTTAGCACTTTCAAATTTTTTGTGAGCAAGATCGATAGTTACGCCTCTTTCTTGTTCTTCTTTCAAATTATCCATAACATAAGCGAATTCGAAACCAGCTTTACCTAATTGTTCTGCCTTTTCTCTTAACTTACGCATTTGCTGTTCTGAAACATTACCACTATCAAACATTAATCGTCCAACAGTTGTAGACTTACCGTGATCAACGTGACCGATGAAAACTAAATTGATGTGTTCTTTTTTGTCTGCCATTTTTAATTTAAACCCCGTATTAGTTAGGAATAAATATCTTTTTAACGATTATTCCTTTTAACAGCGAGGAAACAAAGTCCATTTATAAAGATTTCGCGAAAAATTAATCAAGGAATACCCCTCAAGGTGGAACGATTAGTACAAATAGTGGCCAAAATGAGGAAAAAGAGACAATATTGCAACAAAGTTTATAAATGGAAGTGATTTTCAGAAATAATCTGAGAATTTAACGTATTCTTTTTTGAATAAATTAAAGGAAACAGATTAAATAATATATTGAGGTTCAAAACAATGAATGGTAAAGTAAAATTTTTTAACCAAAGTAAAGGATTCGGATTTGTTGTCGCAGATGACGAAAAAGAATATTTTGTACACACAACAGGAATTAACCCTGGAGTAGTTCTTCGAGATAACGATTCAGTTACATTCGACGTTGAAGACGGCGATCGAGGACCAAAAGCAGTTAATGTATCCCTTGCAGACGAATAAATAATTATATTCACAAGTAATACTTTTACTCAAATTATTTTTTTATTTTTTTTAAAATTAATTCTTCTTCAAGACAAAAATAAAGTATAGATAGTGTTCTTTTACAAAGTAATTTACAAAAAACAAGATGTTCTACTTATAGTGCAAACTATCTTTAAGATATATCATTTATAGTTCAGTAGTATTTGCATCTTTGTGACAAGTAAAGAACCTAAAGCAATTGTGGAAATTCTCAGAGAGTTTAATATAAATATGCTGGGTATGTTCTTTCATATGTTATTTACTGGAGAAAGAATTCTTATTCATGACAAAATCATTAAACCACAAGGACGTGCAAAATTATTGTATGCATTTCATGAACAAGGATTTCTTACAAGCGAACAAGAATTAATTATTCCAGAATTAGAAGAATTATTATTAAAAGAATAAATAAAACAATATATGCTTAAAAACAAAAAAAGTTTTTAGC
The DNA here is from genome assembly GCA_964517565.1 of uncultured Methanosarcinales archaeon. Taxonomy (GTDB): domain Archaea; phylum Nanobdellota; class Nanobdellia; order Woesearchaeales; family SKGA01; genus SKGA01. The sequence continues at coordinate 298 of CAZFEG010000034.1, read as the reverse complement.
ACATCTCGCAAGCTCAATGAAAAAAAGAAAAAAAAGAAATAAAAAAAATTATTCTTTGTTCAAACCTTTACGAGATCTGATTTGCTTCTTGATTTTGTCTTGCAACTCATCAGGTAAACGTTCGAATTTCTGATCAACAAGACCAGAAGAACCACGACCACCAGTAGCACTACGCAAATCACTAGCCATACCAAACATTTCTCCAACAGGCATTTTACCAGTTACAGTAACTGTTGCTCCGTTTTGATCCATGTCAATAAGCTGACCTCTTTTGTTAGAGATAAGTTTTGAAACTTCA
>CAZFEG010000033.1:0-8819 GCA_964517565.1 uncultured Methanosarcinales archaeon | reverse complement strand
CCTTAACTTTCTTGCTTAAGAATTCTTAAAGCTAGTGCCAAAAGCAATTGGGACAGAGCCTAACGAACAATATGTTTATAAAGGAAAGAATGAACAAAAGAGATAAGAGGTTTTGAGATGTTTGGAAGATTACGTAGACGACTAAAAAAAAGTGCACGAATCTATTATATTGAAATTAATGATCTTAAAATTGATGAAGACATATCACATATAATTATACACATAGAGAAAAAAATAAAACAATTCAAATCAAATATCGAACACCTCAGCATACACGAAAAAGATAAAAAATTAGAACAATTCTATGAAGAATTTATTGGACTTAAACAACGCATCGAGAAACTCAAAACAGATGTTAGCCTCATAAGACAAGTTGAACAAGGCAATATGGAGTATTTTATTATCAAAGATCACTCATTCTTAGCAGATAAACAAGTGCAATTAGATCGTATATCAAACGAAATCAATGGATTGCTTCAAGTTGCTGAACAAAAACCAACAAAAGAAGAACTCAAAGAAGAGTTTTTACCAGAAATAATAAAACAACTTGACAACATGATTGAAGCCACAAAACACATCATTGATGATGATCATCATTTACGTCTCGCGTACAAACAATTCTATCATATGTAAGTGGACAAGTCTACGATACACATAAAAAGAAGAAACTATCCCTTTAAGATAATGAAAAAACTACTTCATAAAGATATTCCTGAATCAATCCAGAAAGAACTAGAAAAGCTAGAAATTAAAGAACTTCGACCATCACAATACAAAGCCATAGATGCAGGACTATTCTCTGGCAAAAACCTTCTTGTCTGCACACCAACCGCCTCAGGAAAAACCCTCGTAGGAGAACTAGGAATACTTCACTGTCTAGAACAAGCAAAAAAACAAAAGAAAAATGCGAAAGCAATTTATGTAGTTCCATTAAGAGCATTAGCAAATGAAAAATACAAAGATTTTCGTAAAAGACATCCAAACTACAAAGTCACACTTACAAGTGGAGAGATGGATAACGACGACAGATATTTATCAGAATACGACATCATTATTACAACAAGTGAAAAACTAGATTCTCTTATCAGACACCATTCTCCCTGGCTAAAAGATTTACGAATAGTTATTATTGATGAAGTTCATTTGCTTAACGATATCGGCAGAGGACCGACACTAGAAATTCTCATAACAATTCTTAGAAATCAAATAAAACAATTACAAGTCATAGCACTATCAGCAACGATAGGAAATGCAAAAGAACTAGCAGACTGGCTCGATGCAAAACTTGTCGAAGATAGTTGGCGACCAGTAAGACTTGACAAAGGAGTGTTTCATGAAGACACTATTTATTTTGAAAAATAGACAAACAAATTCTTAATACAAATATTTATAAAAAACAAGACTATAAACACAAGATGCACGAACTCAATGCCACAAAACGTATCATAAAAGATGTACTTGAAACTTGCAAAAAATACGATGTAAAACAAGTCAGCGAAATAGTTGTTCGAGTAGGAATACTCACGAGTTTTGAAGCAGAACCAATAAAATATTATTTTTCAACAATAAAAGAAGAATACCCAATACTCACAAAAGCAAAACTCATAATACTTATTGAAGACAGTGAAATATATTGTAAAACTTGCAAAAAAGAAAACATCATAAAAAATAGTTATCTGATGGAATGTCCTGAATGCGGATCCGATGAAGTAAAAATAATTAAAGGACAAGATGTTATTATTCAAGAGATAAAAAGAGGAACAAAATAAAATGTGTCAAGAATGTGGTTGCAGCGAAAAAGAAACAATACAAGTAGAAAAACATATTCATGAAGCAAATAATAAAATCGCACACGATTCTTGGCATATGCTCAAAGACAAAGATATATTCTGTCTAAATATTATGGGAGGACCAGGGTGTGGGAAAACAAGTTTTATTGAAGAAATAAGCAAATATATCCCTCCCCAACAAATTGCAGTTATACAAGGAGATTTAGAATCAGACATTGACAAACAAAGACTTGAAGCTCAAGGAATACAAACATATCAAATCAACACACACAGCGGATGTCACCTCACAGCAGAAATGGTCAGTAAAGCAATAGAACAAATGAATTTAGAAGACATATATTTTCTTATTATTGAAAACGTAGGAAACCTCGTTTGCCCAGCAGGAGTGAGATTAGGACAACACTCAAACATTGTTCTTTCAGCAACAACAGAAGTAAGTGATAAACCAAAAAAAAAACCTATCATATTCAATGATGCGCAGCATAAACTTATAACAAAATATGATTTAAGAAAATATGTGGAATTCGATCAAACAAGATACCTTGCGGACGTTACTGAACTCAACAAAAAAGCACCAATTCTCACAGTCTCAACAAAACAAAAAGAGAGTTGGGATGAAGTTGTACAATGGCTCGCAAAAGAACGACAAGCACTACTCATCCACACACATTGCCACTAAGAAAATGAAAATCTACTGTTTTGGAAATGAATTTATCAAAGAAGATGCTCTGGCAAAAGAGATTATTGACGAACTAGAAATCCCTGAAGTGCAATTTATACGAAGCGAACAACCAGAAGAACTCATGGAATTAGAAGGAAAAATAATCATTATGGATGTTGTAAAAAACATTAAAGAAGTAACAATTATAAAAAATATAGATCAACTAGAAGCAAGAGGAATAATTTCCTTACATGACTTTGATCTAGGATTCTTCTTAAAACTCCTTAAAGCGATAGATGTAGTCAAAGAAGTGGTTATTATTGGACTACCCATTAAAGGGAAGGCAAAAAACCTCGCAAAAACTGTTGAAAAGACAATTCTTACACTTTTATAGGAAATTTTACAAAATTCTCTGTAGAAAAGTTTTTATGTGACTGAATAATAACAAGTACTATGTGTCTAGGAATACCACAAGCAGTACTCGAAATTAACGGGAATAAAGCAACAGTTCAATATAAAGACAGAACAAAAGTAGTGGAAACACTAGGACAAACAATTGCTGTTGGAGACTACGTATACGCACAAGCAGATATAGTCATAGCAAAAATGAGCAAAGAAGAAGCAGAATTAAGAATAAAAGCACTGGAAATGATACAATGAAAAATATTCTAAACAATTATTCTTTCAAAAACATGAGTCCAGAAGAAACGCTTTTTAGAATAGCATATACCTGTGCAGAAGGAAGACATCATCGAGAACTCATCACAGATGAAGAACACAAAATACTCAACGAACATGTAGGTACAGGAAAAGTCCCCGAATGGAATTTTCTTCTTAAAGTCTTTGGAGACTTTAGTGCCGAAGCACCAAAAAGATTACATAAACCTATTGAGAAAATAAAAGATACAGAAATCATTCTAAACTATTTTCTTACAGAACATAACGAACAATTAGCAGAACTCGTTGCAGGAAAAAATAAAAGATATCCTCATTACAGCAAGACAGAAGCAAATTATTGCGGAGGATATATTGCAAAAATAGATTCTGAAAAAGAAATATCAGGTCGAACAATATATTTCATGACGCCAATTGACAAACCAGAACTCAAACTCCCCTATCTTAACATGCACAAAATAAATATTAAAGAATATGATTTCTTTGTAGTGCATAAAGGAGGAATAGCTCTAGGACTCAAAGAAAAAAATTAATGCCACTTTACTTCTAAGAAATGCGTTGCGCAAGAGAAACAAGGATCATAAGAGCGAATAAGTTTCTCAACTTCAAGAACCATAGAATCTTTTGACTCACCACCATCAATCATTTGTTGAACAAGCTTAGCAATATCATTTTGCATATTTAACAAAGCCTGAGTTGTTGGAGCAACAATATTTGCATAAGTAATAATTCCTTCATCATCAAGTTTATACTCATGCCAAAGAGTCCCTCTTGGTGCTTCATTAGCAGCAATACCATGACCAGAATGTAAAGATGTAGGTTTGACGATATCCTCATTAACAATTTTTAAATTTGAAAGAATAGCAATACCGGATTCACGGTGATGAATAAGTTCAACTGCTTGAGATAAATTATTCATAAAAGGATTGAACTCAGGAAGAGTAAAATCAACTTCCTCCATAAATAATTTTGCCTCATCACTTAAGGATTCAAAATTATTATTAATACGAGCAAGAGCACCAACATAATACGACTTTCCGTCAATAACAACAAAGTTCGCATTAGAATACTCATTATGATATTCTTTTATTACTTTATCATAATCATTCTGTTTATAGATAGTATCACCAACTTGAACATCACCGTAAGAAACAGCATATTCTCCTTTTCTTGTAAGACAAAAGAAAGTTGTATCACTTTGAATATCAGGAACTTTAAGCGTTGCAAAAAGCGAAGCAGTCGTAAGAATGTCATCCTTTGCATCAACAAGACGTTGCTTGAAGTCATCAAGCTCCTCTTGCGTTGGAAAATGAGTAAAACCACCAATAGTTGTAGAAATCTGATGCATAATACGACCAGAAATAAGGGCAATCAAATCATTACCAAGTTTTACAAGACGAAGAGCTCGAGCCATTTCCTCTTTATAATGAGGAGCCATTTCAATAGCTGATTCAAAATTAAGAAAATCTGGAAGAGCAAGGAAATAAAGATGAGTTGCGTGACTACGTATACGTTCACCAATAGTTTGTAGTTCTCGCAAATCAAGAGTTTGCTTAGAAGGAACAATACCTAAAGCATTTTCCATAGCCATAACACTACACACGCCATGAGCAGAAGAACAAATCCCGCAAATACGAGAAGTTATTTCTGGAGCATCAGTATATTTTCTTCCCTTGAGAAGTGCTTGAAAATATCTACTTCCTTCAATAGAACCTAAATCACAGCGAACAAGTTTACCGTTTTCTATTTGTAAATCTAAGCTTGCGTGACCTTCAATTTTAGTAATATGATTTAATGTTATGCGTTCTCCCATTTTGTACCTTTCAAAGCTTCTCTTATTTCAATAGACATAAAAGTTTCCATAATTTGTTTTACTTCACGAGCAGATTTACCTTTAGACTCTAATAAAGTAAAGTACTCATCAAAATTAACATCATTTGTAAGACCACGACAACCATAACACTTAAGACCTTTAGTTGGACAAATAGCATCACAACCACCAGTAGTTATGGGACCCAAACAAATTTCTCCTTCATCAAGTAAACAACCATTTTCATTAAGTTTGCATTCCATGCAAACAGGATCAGTATAATTTCTGAAAGTCTTTCCAAGAAGTAAATCCTTAATGCAAGTTTTGATTTCATCCCTATCAGGAGGACAACCAGGAATAGAAACATTAACAGAAATAACTTTGTGCAATGGACGAGGCCCCAAAGGACAATCACTAATACGAGAAACTTTTTTATAATCAAGACGATCAAATTCTTCTTTTGTTAAAAACATTTTTTCAGAAGGAATACAACCAATACAAGCACAAGCACCCAGAGATACAACAACCTTTGCACGCTTGCGAATCTTTAGGATCATCTCTTCATCTTCATTTGAAACAACAGTACCTTCAACAAAAGCAATATCTAATTCGCACTCATTATCATTCTCCCCTTTAATAAAAGGAAAAGCCACAATATCAACAGCACCAATAATATCAAGAAGTTCTTCTTCATTAAAAATGACACTCAGTAAACAACCAGCACAACCAGTTAAACCATAAAAGCCAACACGAGGTTTAGTCATGGGATGCACCGTCCAACATATCATATCTAAAAACAGAACCATCAAGACAAGTATATTTTCCATGAATCATACAACGACCACACTTACCCATACCGCAGAACATAAGTCTTTCTGCACTCAAAAATATTTGGTCATTATGAAAACCTTTTGCTTTAAGAATTTCAATAACTTTTTCAATCATAATAGGAGGACCACATAAAAATGCAACCTTATTAAGATTGTCCTTAATATTATCCTCAATTAATTGTGTGACAAAACCCTGAGTTCCAGACATACAAGTTTCTCCAACTTGATCAAGCTTATCAAAAGCCAAATGTAAATTAAAATCTTTTTCCCAATCAATATGCCTATCAGAAAATAAAGCATCTGAGGGTGAACGAAAACCAAAGAACAAAGAGATGTCTTTGTAATAAGAACGGTTTTTAGAAATAAATTCTATAACTCCTTTAAGAGGTGCAACACCGCAACCGCCACCAACAATAATAATATCATTATTTTTCAAAGTATCCATAGGGTAGGAAGTTCCATAAGGTCCTCGAACAAACAAATAATCTCCTTCTTTTAATTTCGCCAAAGAATTAGTAAGATTACCAACCTCACGAATATTCAACTCAACAAAATCTTTCGAACTAGAGCAAATAGAAATTGGTGCTTCACCAATACCAGGAAGAGAACAAAAAATAAACTGACCAGGCTTATGATCTAACTGCCAGTCAAGACGAATAGTAAATGAATCTGGAGTCTCACGTTTGTAAGAGAGAATCTTCTTTAGTTCAGGTAAATAAGGATTATTTTTAATGACTTCTTTTTTAGTTACCACTTTCCATCTCGTTAATTTTGTTAACCCAATTTATTTTTACAGGACAACCGCGAATACAACGACCACAACCAGTACAAAACTGAGTATCATGTCGTTCCTTAAAATATTGTAATTGATGATAAATTCTGTGTTTATACCTTTCTACACGCTCATTACGAAAAATGTGTTCTCCAGCAACACGCGTAAAACTTTTCAATTGACAAGAAGCAGGAATACGCACGCGCTTACCTGATTTCAAATCAAAACCAACTTCATCTTTAATAGTTGCGCAATGGCAATTAGGACAAAGAAGATTGCAAGAACCACAACTAATGCAAGTATCTGCCAATTCTTGCCAACCAGAATGATGGAAGAATTTTTTTATATCTTGAGTGTTAAGAGTGAGCGTATTAATGGTTTCTCTATCAGACGGTTTGATAACACCATCTTGTTCTTGGAAAAATGAACTAAACTGTTTTAGAAAATATTTTCCTTTCTCACTTCCCACTTCAACAGCATACACATCATCTAAATCAAAGAACATAAGATCATGAAACTCCTTAAGACCAATAGAATTACAAAAACAAAACTCATCACCAGACTCACAATGAAGACCAATGAGAAGCGTAGCATCTCTACGTGCTTTGTAAAAAGGATCAGGAGTGGTGTTTTCTAGAAATACAATATCTTGATGCGAAATACCATTCAAATCACATTTACGCAAACCAAAAAGAACGCGAGGAGGAATATCAAGAACAGGATTCTCAAGATTATTTCCATCAAAAGTAAATAAGGTTTCTTTCTTATCAAAGAAAAAACCTTTCGCAGAAAAATAAGTACTTGCAGGAAGTGTAACAATATCTTTAGGAGAAGAAATAGTAGTAAAACGAGATTTCTGAACGCGTTTAGAAGGATCACCACGCACAGGAGCGATAAAATCAAAAGAGCCCATTACTGCACGCACAAAATCCTCAAACACCTCTTTTTTGAGAACATACTGCATGATAAAAATTTACCATTGATGATTTATAAATCTTGTCTAAAATGGCAGTCTTGCTCAGCCGCCTGTCTTGCCCAGGCGTGCGTTGGTGCATATCAATGTTGCACATTGAATGCCCCGAAAGAAATGTGTGTTGCATATTAATATAAAAAAAGTGTAAAAAAAACAAAATGAAAACAAACAAAAGAAAAACTGTAAGTAACAAGAAATAAAATAAAACTACTTCTTACCATATACTAAAGCAGCTGCACCCCACGCATGTCTTGCCCATGCAGGCGCCAGAGCATCCAATAAAAAAATTGAATGCACTAAAAAACTACTTCCCACCATACACTAAAGCAGCTGCACCAAATAAACCTGCATCCGCACTAATGCCGTAACGAACAATGTGAAGATTTTTTGTGTGTGTTGGTAAAGCATACTTTTTAACAAGCTTTGTAAGTTGTTTATAGACAGAATCAGGAAGTTGACTCACACCACCACCAATAATAATTATTTCAGGATGCAAAGTATTAACTACAATTGAAAGACCTTGAGCAAGATACTCAATAGCTTCTTTCATAACTGCTTTCGCTGCAGGCTCTTTTGAAGAATAAATATCTGCAACAGAAATATGACGAAGCTTACCACCACGCTGTTGATAACGCTTCATAATAAAGTGACCACCAGCAAGATGTTCGAGAGTAGACATGCGATGAGATTGAGTATTGAACAAAGGAATATGACCTAATTCCATACGACTATCCATCAAGAAAGGAACTTTCCCCTTTCTTGGTTTCATAATTAAAGCACTACCAATACCTGTTCCCCAAATAATACCTGCAACAGTAAAAATATTCTTTCCCGCACCAAATAAACTTTCAGCGAGCGTGAAACACAAAGCATCGTTTTCAATAAAAATAGGAAGATCGAACTTTTTTTTCAAACGATCATGCAAAGGAACACCAACCAAATCAGCAAGAACAGTACCAGCAAAAGAAATAACACCTTTATCATCAGTAAAACCAGGCATAGAAATAGAAATCGCTACAACCTTCTTAGAAGATTGCTCGAGAAGATGAGAAATGGTTTTTTCAATAAGAGCAAGAATAGCAACTTTACCAGAACTTGCAGGAGTCTGAGCTTTTGAAACATGAAGGAGTTTATATTTTTCAGTAACCAAAGCTCCAGCAATCTTAGAACCACCAATGTCTAAAGCAATAACAACCATAAAACAAGACTAGATAAACATATTTATAAATCATCGTATTTACTATACAACTGTAATCTTAATAGTAAAAGGACCAAATATTAAAAATGGTACAAACAAGAAAAAAAGCA